>JACQOU010000305.1 GCA_016207775.1 Deltaproteobacteria bacterium | reverse complement strand
GTGGGGGAACCTACCCCACACGGCCACAACCACCGAATTAAAACCAAGATGGAAACAAGAGGGGAATAAAAGTGAATGAAAGGCCAGTTAATTGATACTTATAACAAATAACTTTGTCGAAAAGTGTGCGGGTCTTCGCAGAAACGAGGTAACCAAACTTAATCATGGCGATGTTAATCTTGAAAACAATACACTTTTTATCCGAGAAACAAAGTTTAGAAAATCTAGACTTCTCCCAATAAAGAAATCAACGGCAAGCGCTCTGAGTAAATACATTCAGGCTAAACGGGATGCTGGTAATTCAGTTTCAGATCGTGATGCGCTGTTTTTAAACCGCATAGGCAAGAGGATCTCATCAAAAGCATTCTCACACACGTTCATTCGCCTTACGCGACTGACCGGAATCAAAACGGTGCCTAGCGCCACTCATTCGAGGCCAAGGCTGCACGATTTAAGACATGCACTGCTGTCCGGTCATGAATCTGCTAAAAGTTTGAATAAGGCCTAAAAACAAGGCATTTAAGGTTTTTGTTGCGACAAAAATCTATGCCGGAGGTTTTAGGCCCATGTCACAAGCTAACGTTTTTGAACAGGTAATCAAGCACATTTCAAGAAAGAAATTTGAGGAATCAGCCGCCAAGCACAGGGGTGATTTTAAGGTTACTCAATTGGACAGCTGGACCTGGTTCGGTGCCCTTCTGTTTGGCCAGTTGACCGGACACGATTCGATTCGCGCGATTGAGCGAGTGTTCTGTCAGGGAAATCGCAGGATGCAGCGGCTTGGATTCTCGACGGTCTGTCGGAGCACACTTTCAGATGCCAATCAGAAACGCCCTTTGGAGATTTTAGAAGATACCCTTCAAGCTACCCTCCAACGAGCAAAACTTGCGTCTCCCCACTCACACGGATTTTCTTTTCGCGGCCATGTCCTCGCCTTGGACTCTACGATTATTGCACTCTGTCTGTCGCTGAGTCCTTGGGCAAATTTTAGGAAGGGGACAGCTGCCGTGAAGCTTCATACGGCGATAGATATTGCAGGAGATCTCCCAGAAGTCAGCGTGATTACCCCCGCTATCTGCCATGACCTTCCGGTTGCCAGAGAGCAATTTCGATTTCGCAAGGGCTCCACGGTGATATTTGATCGCGCCTATTGGGGCGGTGAATGGTTCAACCATCTCGATGACATGGAAGTGTTTTTCGTGACTCGCATTCGACGTAATAAATCCTGGAAAGTTCTCGAGTGCCGACCCACTGACCGGACACGAGGCTTTCTCTGCGACCAAACCGTTTATCAGAAGAAAGGTAAAAGTCGCTCCCTCAGTCGAAAAAATAAGCGTTATCGCGGTCGACTTCGCAGGATCAGCTATCGAGACCCGGACACGAAGAAGAAATTGATCTTTCTGACAAATAGATTTGACCTGACCGTAGAGACCGTCGCTGCACTCTATAAGGCCAGGTGGAAAGTGGAACTTTTTTTCAAAACTTTGAAACAGAATCTGCGGATAAAGAAATTCCTCGGGACGAGCTTCCACGCTGTAAAAGCGCAGATTTACATTGCATTGATTGCTTATCTCTTGGTGCAACTGATTCGCTGGCTCACCAAATCAAGTATCTCGATGCCCGATGCCATGGCGGCTATCGGGACGCTGCTACTGCTACGTGAGCCACTGGAAAGGCTTCTGGGAGACCTACCTCGCGTAACCCGCCACCCTCCTGATTCTCAGCTATGCCTACCCATCTGAAAATGACCGGACAGCAGTGTAAGACATGCATTTGTCACAAGCAACCTGAATCCGCTAGTAAAATTAGAGCCATTCTGGCAAAGGAAAAAGATGTGGTGAGCTGGCTGGAGTCCCTCTAAAACGATGGGTTGGCGTAGAAATGAGTGCACTCAGAGGGCGTTTAACGCGACGTGAGACACTGATCTGCGCGGAGATATTGCGGCCGTGGTGGCAGCAATAGAAGCAGAACAGGCTGACGAACATTAACTAAAACACGTAGCTGCCTGCGGAACACAAGTGGGAGTCACTCTGATAGAAAGTCCAACCAAAAACTGAACAACCTTCCATTTTCTTATTACCAAGTTACGAATTTTCATATACTGTTTACCGATTGTCGATGGAGTTCGGGGAATGACTAATAATACTTTCAGAATTGCGATTGCGTTTTCTTTTTTGTTGGCTTCTCAACATCTTCTATCTGCTGAAGCTTCCGATGCTCAACCTTCGGTCGACGCTAGCTTTGGATTAGCTAGTGTGGTCCAGCAGGACGGAAAGATTATCGCAGCGGGTGGAGCGATTATCGATAGGGGATCTTCCTTTGTGAAGTATAGCGCCTTTTTGCTGACTCGCTTCAATCCAGATGGTTCACGAGACACGGGTTTTGGTACTGATGGCATTGTCACAACAAGGATCGAACTCTCAGCTTCAGGCAACCCCCTCTCATTCATCGGGAATAGTTCGATCAGAGCTTTGGCTGTACAACAAGATGGAAAAATTGTTGCGGCTGGGCAGACTTATTACGACGGTGGCAAATTTGGTACCCAATTGACCAGTTTGACATTGGTACGTTACGAAGCTAGCGGAGTTCTCGATTCTACTTTTGGTCGAGGGGGCATCGTGACAACCCAGTTCCCCGGGCGAACGGACGGTATTTTTGGCGTGGTGGTACAGAAAGACGGAAAATTAATAGCCGCTAGCAATGTTTATAATTCTATTTCTGAAAAAGGCGATATTAGTTTGCTTTTAGCGAGATACAATTCTGACGGGTCTTTGGATGGCTCATTTGGCAACGGCGGTGTTATACAAAATCCTATTTTCCAACAGGTCCGTGCCATGGTAGTTCAAGCTGACGGAAAAATTATCATAGCGGGCAATTCTGAGCAGGAATCGTTTCCACCAGCAGCCACCCATTATATGTTTGCGCTTGCACGTTACAATTCGAATGGGTCAATTGATCGGACGTTTGGACGCCAAGGTGTCGTCCTTACAAGAATCGACGAGAAGTACGATAACTATTGGACTTCAGCATATGCATTAGCGCTTCAAAGTGACGGCAGAATAGTTGCCGCTGGAGCTGCGGCTCTAAAAAACAGCTCACAGGAAGAATTTGCTATAGTTCGCTACAACACCAATGGTTCGCTTGATGCCGGATTTGGCCAGGGTGGAATTTCTTTAACTAGTCATATCGAGTTCGTAGGCTCGGGATATTCTTCTTACCCTCAAAGAATTTACTCCGTTTCAATACAAGATAACGGAAAAATTCTTGCTGCGGGCGATTCAGTATTCACGAAGGATGGGCACACAATTAGTTTGAAATACGCTAATTTGGTTCGTTACAACATGGACGGCTCAGTGGACAAAACGTTTGGAGATATTGGGGTAGAAGGAATCATGGATAAAGGGAGCGCGAACTCCCTTTCTCTTCAGGCCGACGGCAAAATCGTGGTTGTCGGTGATTACTGCCCTAGCTATCCAATGGTTTCATACGACTGTTCGCATCTTTTTGTAACTCGCCGACAACGAGACGGCGCATACGATGGATGGCATTTCATATACCCCTAGACCTTCCAATGCCAACGCTTGAAAATATAGAGGTAGCCTGGGCGGAGAGCCTTAAATTATGTGAGCAAACAGCCATCGAAATAACCATTGTTTCGACAGGACATTGCGCGTTCTTCACATAATATCATTCCTCACATAACGAGTGTACCGCCGGCGCTGCTCGTATGACGGGGACCAGGGTCGCTCAGATAATGGAGCCCATTCATTGGAACGACGGCGTGGACCACGAGATGATGGATGCGTCGGATGAGTCAGTTGAATTGCTTTCATCAGATATGATCGGCAGATATCGTCGATATCAGACAGGGATATGCATTATATTATCGAAATCATTACTATGATCGTAAATGTATTCCTTCACTGCTATTGCAAATCGTTCAGACGTCTGACCGGATGCATCGAGTCATTCACTGATTCGAACGTTGGTTACCGTAATGTAATCTTCCTCTTCGTGTGCGTGGCCATCCATACGTCATATCCTGTTTAAAGGAACTGAAGTAAGCCTCCACCGACTTACGGTATTTGCTTTTCTTCAGTCCCTTTTTTTTCGTCATGTGGTTTTTAACAAGGTGGGTGATATCAATGGTCGCATAAATTTTGCTGCGGTAATCTCACTCCGAACGGAAATGCTGGTTAATCGGACCTAGCCTTCCGTATGTCCGCTTTCATCGGCGGTTCTTAACGGTACTTAACCTCTTTTGCTGGTGCTGATCTTTACCTGACGCATGTTTAGCTGAGGCTCTGGTTAACTTGTTAGTTACCTGCGGATGGAGACGAGAAAGCACGATCTGATTTAGAGATATGCCTGTCTCCTCTGACTCAACAGCAAGTTCGCGATGAAGTTGTGGTGGAATACGAAGGCGAAACTCCCCGCTAAACTTTCGATCACCGAAAGGAATGGGAATGGATTCGCCTTCCTTCTTCATGTCGTTCACACAGAAATCCACTAGATCCGAAAGCTCTCTGACCGCTGCTTCCGGGGTCGGTCCATCCGCTGTCAGGGATGGAAATTCCAAACATCGCGCAATGTAGTATCCGTTATCGTCTGACCAATATGTTCGGTATGTATATTTATTCGGCATTTTCCTTCTCCAATCGTTCGATTGCCTTGAGAATCTGCTCCACCTGGTAGTCTTTTGCCTTATTCCCCTGCGGCTGCAAATTCACTCTAGGATCTCCTGCCCAAGGCATCTTAAAAACATGGTGGTCACCTTTGATTCGTGGGGCACCAAAAAGCTTTGTTGCTATTTTGAGAGCAACAGCGAATCGAGTATTACGGTTAAGTCTTATAAATCAGCTCTTTTGTGAAGCGGTCAGGCACTATTAAGCCTTGCATAATAAAAATTATGGAAGGGATCACGTAGGGCAGCTTCAGGCGACTCTATATACGGAACTGGAGCATGCAAGAACCGTATTATGAAAAAAGTTCCATGCAAGCAGGCCAGAAAACAAAAAGAGCGCGTATTCTCTTACTCCCAAGCGCATAAAATGCGAAAAAACAAAACTGAGCACGACCAATTGAAGGATTGGATTGAGTAATGACCAGAAATAACCTAATAGGGTTCGTTTGTATTTGAGTTTCAGATCTTGGAGAAGAGTATTGTATAGAACCTCTCGAAATCGATAGGTTTCAAGAAATGTATTTTTCATTGCCTCTATCACAGGTTCCCTCGTGCCGTGACCGGAGCGTAATGATTCCACCTTCGGGTGTTTTTTTGCGGCAACAGCGTCCTGCTCAAAAAATGTTCTCAACGGCCTGGGAGGCCGTCTCCGAGCATTTTTTTCGCACTCCTTGTTGCCACAAAAAATCCCCTCGAATCTGGAATCATTACGCTCCGGTCACGGCACTAGAATAAAAGAAAATCAAAAACTTGCAAGGCGTGGTTTTGGGTAAAAGAAGTGTAAATGGGGCAGAACAAATACCTTGTTAAGACCTTGCTTAAACCACCAGAATGTATCGAAAAATCCTGTCCTAATTCTTACCTGACTGCCTACGAGTAGGTTCCGCGCCGCGCCCGCTTTTTGCGGGCTGGTCCTGACCGGTTGGCATTCGCTGGGGCTGCACTTTTTGAAGATCTGCGACCAGGCGTTGAACATGTTGCCGAAGCCCACGTTTGGCGGTTACTTTTTTCTGCGTATTTTCAGCCAGCCCGTCAATTTGTATCACAAGATGGGGGAGCAGCGAAAGGATAGCCTTTTGACTCTCCCGTAGTCTTTTCTCTCTATCGACAATGAGAGAGGAACGGACGAATGAGCGTAATCGTTCATCCGTTACAGTGGCTCTTGCTTGGCAGGCTTCGATGTCTGCTTCCAGTTGTTCCACCCTTTTCTGTAAAGCCTGCAGAGCGGATGGTGGGACGTTTGGACTATAGGATTGTTTGAGAAGAGCATCCCTGGTCTCACGCAGCTTGGTTTTTCGATAAAGCTCCTCGTGAATGCGATCAGCCATCTCATTGAAACGCTCAAGTTCTTCCGGGTTCATAAGAATCGTTGAGCCTTGCATTTCGTAATCTTGAATTCTTTTGTGCATCGTCTCCAAGGCAGATCTTGCAAAGCGAAGCAATTTATCACTGGCTTCAAATTCAACTTTCGCATGCACCAAATAAAACTGAGTGTTTACCGAGTTGTCCTCCTCATCAAAATCTTCAAGCCTTTTCAGTAAATCGGCATTGCGATTTACTTTGTCCTGAACCAAAGAAAAAACGGATTTGCCATCCCAAATTGTAATGGGTTTTTGAGGGGGCTCGGTGCGGGGAGGCTCTCCCGCAAACATGAAGGCTCTGTTATCATCTTCCGCCATTACGTTAACCGAAGCACAAAGAATAAACGTGAGGAATAAAAAGGAGCATAATTTTTTCATTTTTTTCCCTCTAAAGTGAGAGTGCTAATAATAATGAATATACAACGTATTCTATTACAGTCACCATAACGAAACAATATAAAGGGCGAAATTCCGCTTGATCCGTCCGTCTGCGTGGAGTACCTCTTTGCCGTGAGAATTGCCTGTCTTCTAACGACTCTTGTGCTTTCGCATGTGGCTGTTGCTGGGGAGCTTGTCTACACCTACGAGCTTCACAGTATCCGATGTGGTTATATTCTCGAGGCACAGAAAGAAAGCGCCTTCCCCCTTCCAACAACTGCAAGGAGTGTTGAATACTTCCTGAAGAGACTTGAAGGCCACCAAAGAATCATTGAAACGATCCAGGGTGAGCAGCGAGTCACGTTGTTGGATGATGAGTCAGATGTTCAATCTGAAGATCCGGATCGGCAAGTGCGCATTATTTTCGGGTTGGATTCGAAAAATCATCCTTATTTAAGGATTAGATGGCGATTTCATGCCGGCTTGGCAGTTATAGAGAATGTATTGCCAGTCAAATTCATTGAGGGCAGTTGGGAAGGTTTCGAATCGGGTGGCGCTGTGATCCTGGCGCCCACCCCGGAAGGTTTAAGCTGGTTGCTTGAACAAATTGAAACCCCATTTATAAACCTGAAAGAAGAAGTTCTCAATGATCGAGCCAGACCGGTGGTTAGGCAAATACTGCGTGGGAAGCCCTTTCGGTTTCTGGATCCCACGGTGCAAGTCAATTACACCGAACAGCCTACGATTATATTAGAGAAGAATACGTCCCGTTATAATTCCGGTGTGTTGGTTATCAGGATCTCGGTAACTGCCCAGGAAACTCAATAATATCTAACACCATTTATCAGCCGTATGATGACTTCACCGCAAGTAAGATTGCTGGTCACCTCTTCGGTTCCACTGTCGGATATCAATATTCTTAAAGAAGGATTCTTTTCGAATAGGGTACGAAGAACTGGATGATAAGGGCCATACGATCCTGCGACCAAATCAAGTTCCGTTCTCTTGAGGGGGTACCGAGTCAGGTTTCGACTGATGCTGAACCTTACAAGGTCAAATCCGTCTGCGGGAGGTAGAACTGCTGTGCACAGCTCAAGGTAGCGAATTGCATCTTGGAGATTAAGCTCCAAGAGTATCCGCTTGGCAAGATCGGTGGGTTTGAGTCGAAATCTTGCCATGTATTGCTCAAACCACTGTGAGGCATCCTCAACATCCATTGAGCCAAAAGGAAAATAAGCGTAGCTCAGCCATTCCCGATAGAGTTGTTCATACTGCTCTTGATCGGTAACCACGCTGAGAAGTAGCGTGCGCCATCTTCGTAAGATGCGCTTACGGGCATGTAGAGTTTCTGAGCGTCTATCCTGTTTTCCGTAAACAACATCGTGTATTCCGTCTGGCGTTTCATGGCTAAATCGGCCAATCATCGCAGAGAAATATTCGGAAAGCTCTTTTTGTTGGGGCCCCTCATTAAGAAACGAGACCGTCATCTCCACAAGAACTTGTCGCATCACCCGATGCTTTTGTGATTCGCGGGGTATGATCCATTTGGATCCCCCTCCTGCATGTGTTCTGAGGCATCTTCTGAAATGACTCGTTTCAAGTTTTCTTTCTCTTGTGATCATGGAAAACAGCTGAGGTATTCGGCTTCGTGGCTCACGTAATCCGTAGACGAGAAGGAGTTGAGCCTTAAGCTCCTCGTCGCTATGGGCGAATCCCTTGCTGGGGAAAGCGATACAAAAGATGAGGGTAATAAGAACGGTCAAAAAAAATTTTATTGGCCGACATGCCACGGTTTGTTTGGGCAAGTTGTCCTCTTAATACACGAGTAAACGCAATGCGGCATACTAGCGAAAAAATGTGAAATTGCAAGCCGGAGGGAGCTGATGCGGTCACTCGGAAATACAATAGAGCCGAAGGCAGTTCATCCCATTCCTTTGGCATCGTGGTTGCATATTCTTTCAATAGTCAAAAAAATGGGTACTGATGCGATTCCACATTGTTCATTTGCTGCTTTTCTTCGTCGGTATCGGGGGAGCAGAGTGTGCTCACTCACCTGTTGGTGAGCTTGGAAAACCTGAAATAGGGGCGATGGCGCCGTTATTAGTTACCGACCCGCGAAAACCTGGATGGCAAGAAGATAAGCAGAGCTGGAAGCGATTTAAAAAAGAGCTACTTCAACTGAAGGCTATGGGGTTTAGGGCGATTACGGTCGATGTCTGGTGGGGAATCGTGCAGCAAAATAGTCCCGCGCGTTTTGATTGGAGTTACTATGATATGGTCTTTTCCCAAATTAGAGATGCTGGGTTTTTTATCGTTCCCATCCTTTCTGTTCATGCATGCGGGACAAATGTTAACGATGACTCCTCTGTGCCTTTGCCGAGCTGGATTCTTAAGCTTGTGCCAACTCTCGCGGCTGGTCGGGATGCAGCCTATGTGAGTGAAGCGGGTAATCGAAGCGAAGAGGTTATATCGGTTTGGGCAACCGAGTACATACTGCCTTATTACCGAAGATTTTGGGAAGCATTTCACGACCATTTTGGAAATTTATCCGGTTCGATGCCACAGCTGATTGTCGGTGTGGGTCCAGCCGGAGAGCTTGTCTATCCTTCTTATCACCATCATGACCGGTCAAAGAACTATGGTCCCACCCAATACCCTAATCGTGGTGCTTTGCAGGCTTCCTCTACGTTGGCGCAAGAAAGTCTTCGCCTTTGGCTCCAATCAAAATACCATTCTATTGATCAACTTAATCGTGCCTGGTCGACTGAGTTCTCGAACTTCTTGTCTGTTCGATTGCTGGCATTATCGGTTGAGGTTGAAAAATTCTTTGCAAACCATCTTCAGTATAGTCCGATGGGCCAGGACTTTTTTGATTGGTATAGAGATTCCCTTTTTCATCACGGTTACGTCATGGGGTTAGCGTTTTCCAAAATTTATCAGAGGGAAGGTTCGCCGTTCAGGGGAGCCAGACTTGCAATGAAAGTCCCCGGCATTCATTGGCAATTCGAGAACCGAATGGCTCAATTGACATCAGGCTTATTGAGTACGAGAGGGGCAAGCCTTGATAGCTCTCTATCTGCTTTTCAAAGACAGCCCAATGATTGGAACCACGATGAGGGTTATGGATACCGCGAATTATTTCGGCAGGTATTTCGAAAACTTCGTAGAGCGGAGCCACGGGTTGATTGGGTCGGTATTTTCAACTGTGGTGAGCTGGAAAACGAAGAAAGATTTTCCCGCGGTTATGATCTGGTGACCGCTATTGGAAAATTGGCAAGCCAATACGAAATGCCTTTTGTCCTTGAAAACGCCCTTGCGGATAGCTTGTTTAGCCAATCTGCTTTCGACGTCTTATATTCTCATCTTAAAAATTATCCATTTTTTCTGGGGGTCACTTTGCTCAGGCAAATGCAAGCAGTTCGAAGTCCTCTTGTGAAGGCATTCGCAACAAATCTCCCCACTAAGGAATTTCCATCTTCCTGTGCAAGACTGCTGTTAAATGCAAATAGGAATTCAAATCAAAGATAGACCATAGTTACTATCCTTAAGGCTCGCCATTCGTCACATATCGCATCGGGACATTTCTTTCAATCGGTAGCCAATTTCCATATAAAGCAATTTTTGATAACCACGAAACAGCACTTGCCATCCGGGAGGTCCATTATGCTTAAGATGGCCGCCTAGCCTCGCGATCGTAGAAATGACTCCGGAGATAGTCGATAAATCGGTAGGTAACTTGGGATAATAAGTTCTTAGCAATCTTCGTTGAATCTCGCTGAAATACAGGGAGCTTGACTCAGTCTTGTTCACGGCAAGTTTTCTTCCCGCCAATAACCACCATGCAATGGGGATAAAAACCACAAGGATGGTCAATAAAGCATGTAGACTTTCTTGTTGTCGGGCCTCGAAATTACAACCTGTCTTGATCGCTTTGAAATACTCCTCAATAACCCATCGAGCGGTATAGTAATCAATAATGGCTTCAAGCTGTTGACTGGTTTCAATAGGTTGCGTAGTCACTAGCTTCCAATCTATGGCCTGTTGACCTGGCGGAGGATTTTCTTCCCAAATATGTACGAAATTTAATTGAAGGTTATCGTGAAGCGTTGCTCTAAGCTCCTTACTCTTTTTGATAACCGCTGTGGTACCAGCAACAGACAACCGTGCATGGCGAGCTGGTCGGGTTGGATGCAAATACTTGTCCTTAGGGAAGGGGGATCTTGCTCGACGAGAAACATCTATTTCCCTTTCAAAAATGACTCGAGCTTTGTTGAGTTGTTCAAATAAAGATTCGTAGGTGGAACTGTCTATGATTCGGTCCCGACAAATACGAATAACGAAATGAGCTTGTTGGCCTACAAGAGCATCAAATAACTCATAGGCATCGGCCTCTCGATCCATAACGTGAATTAACTTAGCACTACCGCAATACTCTGACTGCACCTTCAAAGCTTGCTCAATCCAACGATACGATTCATTCTGTGGACCATTGGGAATTCTATGGGGTCGTATCATGCGCAACTACTACAACTTGATGCTCAGAAGCTCTGGAAAAACTCTTTTGCTTGTGCGCTTCAAAAATTTGCTTCCACTCTATCCGTTGATTTGTAAACAGCCGATATGCCCCCTCAAGCTCCGATGGCTCCGCAAACATATTCGGAAAACTATGCGACGGACACCGAATCACAGACTGAACCACTTTCTCCAACCGACCTGCCAATCGGAGATCTCCAACATTCGTATCCGAAAACTCATCGATAATACTCAAGCCAAACTGTCCCTGCTGCCCTCCCATAGCCATATCCCCTCCTCATTGTCGTGAAAAGATTTAAGACGGGGATAAGTCTACTACTTCATGCACCTAGGTGCAGCCAAACCTCTTTCTGCTGTGATGCGATATGTGACGAATGGCGAGCCTTAAGGCGAGTGGCCAGGCCCAGTTCCTAGAACAATGAGTTTTGGGTGCTCGCGGCCAGAGTTGAACTGGCACGGGGCAAAGCCCCAAAGGATTAAGTCCTTTGCGTCTACCAATTCCGCCACGCTCGCGCTGCAGGCCCCACTCACATAAGAATGGCTGAAAAGTGTTCAGGAAATTTGATGCAACTTGCTAAAAATTAATGGAATCCAAGTTCCGACTTATCTGGAGTTTTTCCTTCCATAACATTTTTTATGGAAGGGATTTTTGTGCTATAGTGTTCGTAAGTTTTGACATCCAAGGAGAGATTGGTTTGACACGCAGAAACATAAAGAGCCGCATTTTCATGCCCGGTTTCGGGGAAATGAAGCGGTTTTTGATCTTGATGGAAAATGCCTAAGCGGAAACTTGGGTGCTAGAGCCGAGAGGCTGATTCGTGAGTGGTGCGCAGAAAGAAAAGCTGAGCTTAAAACCGCCTGGCAGTGTGCTGTGATGGGAAAGGAAGTTCCATGGGTTCTACCGCTGGAGTAATTTTACGAGTTGAAGCGTCAGTATATGGAAAAGTGACCATCGAAGTGTCGGATGGAAAACGATACTTTTCAGATCTTTCGGATTTATCCAAAGTTTACTGTTTCCCAAAGGATTTATCTGAATGGCGATCGGTTGGAATTGATAGCTACGGTCTTAGCCTTATCTGGGCAAGCCGCTTCGAAGCTCACATTGATCAGATTATTGCTTTAGCCTACAAATCGGAAGAGGTGCAAAAATCGGCGTAACGGGGCAGCACATGGGAGAGGCCATCATTGAGATCGGAAAAAGGAACGGTGGTGCCCTTTCAACCGTCATCGACAATTATCTTCAAAACTTCTTATCTGATCACACGAAGGCGGCCTACCTATCAGATTTCACAGATTTTGGGGTCTTTTTAAATAAAATAGGGGTCAAAATCATCCACCCCCGAGATGTTTCAACGACTCATGTGATCAAATATCGTGATTACTTGCGGGAAAACTATAGTCCCACTTCGATCAATCGAAAGCTGTCGGCGCTCTCCTCTTTATTCCAAGAGCTGTGCTGTGCCCAAGTCGTCGACATAAATCCCGTCGGGGGCGTGAAGCGTCCCCCATCCATCGTAAAAAGAGAACGGCTTGGCTTTAGTGACCGGGAAGTAAACCGGATTCTAGAAAGCTATCCCACAGAAAACCTCCAAGGCCTAAATAACCGGGCTGTGCTGACATTTCTTTTTTTCACTGGTTGCCGAATCAGCGAGGCCTTGGCCGTTAAAGTTAAAGATATTGAGGAGCGCGCGGGGGTTAAAGCCGTACATATACGAGGAAAGGGCGAGAAGATCCGCACGTTGCCCATTCATCCCAAGCTTTCCCGGATCATGGATGAACTTATTGAGAGACGATGTAAGGGTCCTGAGGATTTTCTTTTTACTCGGTTTAAAGGCGCCGGAGAAGATGCTAACGAGCCAATAAAACGGCAGACGGTTGGAGAGCTACTAAAAACCACGCTCAAGCGGCTAAAACTCGATCAGAGTCGAAGTCTCCATTCGTCGAGGCGGACTGTGATCAGCAATCTTCTTCAAAGTGGCGCGCGGATTGAAAGTGTTGCAAATTTGGCAGGCCATGCGAACGTCAACACCACTCTTCGGTACAATGTTCGACAAGAAAATATGGAAGACAATCCCCTTCTGACATTGAAATATATCGCCGATTAAATGACGGTTAAGTCTTATAAATCAGCTCTTTTGTGAAGCGG
>JACQOU010000304.1 GCA_016207775.1 Deltaproteobacteria bacterium | reverse complement strand
GTACTGGCTTGCATCACCTCTGAAAGATTACCCCCTGGTGGCTGCAAAAGTGTTTTCCTGGGCAGAATGGTCTACCTATGTGTGGCGACTCCATCGTTCATGCAAAGGTACTTTGCTGACGGGGTTGAACTCGGGCCACTGCTTAAAGCTCCGGCCGTTATTTACGGTTGGGACGATAAATTGCATGAAATCTATTTGATGAGATGTTTTAAGAAACTGCCTTTCTCACCGACTTGCTATTTCGTTCCTCACATCGTGGCAATGAAGACCATGGTGCTTGAAAGCCTGGCTTACGCGTTACTTCCTAAGCAAATGGTAGCGGAAGAATTGAAAAAAAGCATTTTAACTGAGGTCCTTGCCGGTAAAAACCTGGCGGTTAATTTGTATTGGCACTATTCGGAAGCTGCCCATCCAGTATTGCGGCCCTTCACGCAGGCTCTTGTTAGTTTTGCCGGTCAGGTGTTGGAACGTTGGTAGCTGCCTTGTGGCCAGAATCCTGCGTCGTATTAGAAAGCTGCATATGCACATCACGGGACTTGCGCCATTGCGAGACTTGCGTCATTGCGAGCCCGAAGGGCGAAGCAATCTCGACGAGACTGCTTCGCTGCGCTCGCAGCGCTCGCAGCGACAGTGCGTACTCCCGTCAAGTGCATATGCAAGTTTAGAAAAGTTCATCGACTGCTGCTAGAGTAATAAGGTCGGTGTGATTCCATGACCCAAGACTTAGACGCCCACTTAAAAGAGCTGGATAATCAAATTCGAGCTGGGAAGTCCGAATATGTTCGAAACCAGCTCGGAACGCTCAAGCCCCACAGCGTGCCTCGCGAGTATGCTGCGAGCCTGGCAAAACTTGCAAGGCGGGCTAATTTGCCTGAACTTGCCCTTCAAATCCTGCACCCGATTGTTCGTTCGAAAAAAATCCTGCAACCGAAGGCGAGCGGAAAAGAAATTGCTGAATATGCTGCTGCACTGGCGTTCTTGGGAGCAAGCTATGAAGCGTACGGGCTAGCGAAGAAGGTGAATCCGAGCGAAGTACCCGAGACACTGCTCTATCAAGCCTTCGCACTTTTTGCACAATGGAGTTACAAAGAGGCCGTTGATCCATTGATGACATATATTCATAGCAAGAACGTTGCCCCTTATGATCGGTTAGTGGGGAAAGTAAATCTTGCAGCTGCCCTGCTCAGCCAACGCATTCACCGTGACGCAGAGGAAGTGCTCAATGACGTAATTCGAGAATCCAAAGAACAAGGTTACCAACTCCTTTTGGGCAACGCTCTACAGATGTTAGCTGAGAATAACATTCAACTGGGAAATTATCACAACGCAGAAAAACTTCTTTACGAAGCCCAGGCAGCGATTCACGATTCTTCCAGTCCCTACGAGTTGTTTATTCGGAAATGGAGAGCTTTTTTATCTATAAAATCCAAAGGAGTGTCGGAACATACGTTAAGCGAATTGCATCAGGTTAGATACCAGGCTCAGGATAGACGGCACTGGGAGACGATTCGTGATTGTGACCGGTTTGAAGCGCTTGCCACCGGAAATAAAAAGATTTTTCTTAAGGTTTATTTTGGAACACCTTTCAAACGTTTCCGCAAATACCTGCTTGCCGACTTTGGACAAAAAACCCATCTCCCGGATTTTTACTTCTGGGGGCGTCTTCCTGAGGGAGAGGCGAATGAGGGAGTTATGGAACTTGACCTGCAATCGGCAAGCATCTCTGTGCGTAATGCATCTGGTGTGCTTAGCAGGCTCAACAACCCGCTTGAGGTCGGCGGTTCTCTCCATCTTCTTTTGCTTGCATTATGCTCGGATTTCTATTGTCCATTAAGCTTACGTGTACTGTACGCCACTTTGTTTCCAGATGAATTCTACGATCCAGAAACTTCAGACATAAGAATTCGAAGTTTTGTAAAAGAGCTTAGTCAGTGGCTTGCGACGGCAAACCTTCCGATAGAGGTGATAGAGGAAGAACGACATTTTTTCAGGCTTGCTTTCAAGGGTCCATCCGCCGTCAAAGTTCCGCTCCAACACCCATTATTAAAACGCTAACTGGCTGACCGGTCGCGGTAGATTCCAAATGCAAAATCCAGGATTAGCACTAGTTCTTCTGGTAAAATAGGAATGTAGTCTAAGTAAACTAATGAACACTGTAACCAATCTCGTTGAGGCAGTCCCCTGCTCTCGCTTAAAAACGTGCGCGCGCTGCGTAATGGATACGACTGTTCCAGAAATCCATTTTGATGGAAATGGAGAGTGCCAGTACTGCAAAATGCATGATTTCATGGACGGTATTTATCCCAGAGACCCGGTAAAACTGGAGAATAAGGCCTCCCAATTGGTGGATAGAATTCGTCAAGTGGGCAAGGGCAAAAGATATGATTGCATCGTCGGAGTGAGCGGAGGCAGAGATAGTACGTGGGGTCTTTATCGAGCAGTGAAGGCTGGATTGCGTCCTCTTGCTGTCCATTTTGATAACGGATGGAATAGTCCCATCGCAGTCTCTAATATTGCCAATGCAACAAACCATCTCGGTATTGATTTGGAGACAGTGGTGGCCGATTGGGAAGAATTTCGCGACTTACAGGTTTCATTCTTAAGAGCTTCGGTACCCGATGTGGAAATTCCAACTGACGTGGCTATCCACTCCGTTCTCCACCGTATTGCTGCTCGCGAGGATGTTCAATATGTGTTTTTTTGTCATTCATTTCGGACGGAAGGCATTGTGCCGAGGGGCTGGAGTTTCCTGGACGGTAAATACATTGAAGCGGTTCAAAAACGGTTTGGCACTAGACCACTGAAAGATTTTAAGAATTTCAAAATTTGGGATTTTTTCAGATTTTCTATTGTAAAAGGAATTCAAAGCGTGCCGTTCGTTAATTATTTTGATTATAACCAGAAAAAAGTCAGCGAATTGCTAACAAACGAATTGGGATGGAAGTATTATGGCGGGCATCACCACGAGTCCACGTATACCTTTTTTATTCAGTCATACCTGCTTCCGCGAAAGTTCAACATAGATAAGAGAAAGGCTGAATATTCCGCTCTTGTCCGATCAGGGCAAATGGACCGTCAAACCGCTCTCCAGCAGACAACCTGGCATCCCTATGAGTATGACGAGAAACTTCTCGCCTATGTTCTTTCAAAATTAGAAATCACCAAAACCGAATGGAATCTTATCTGGAACTCCCCTATTCGTTCTTATCAGGACTTTCCATCCTACTATCCTCTAATGAAACGATGTCGACTCCCCCTGAAGCTAGCCACATCGATGGGGTGGCTCCCCGAACTGCTCTATCTTAAATACTTGGAATAAAATCAATTTTGCGACGAAATGGGATACACAATTTCCCCCAATCGTGGTGGGCTTCCTTTTTCTTTTGGCAGGAAGGACACATCAATAGAATTCCAGTCTGAACAGTTCAGTTCAGAAATGGGTACAGTTGCTTCCACAAAATGAGCCGATTTTGACTTCGAGTGTGCCAGTTCTTTTGAAACGATGGTTCCCACTTTTTTTCCGTTAACGGTCAAAACGGGCGGTTCGAAATGCGTTTCGGGTCTGAATGAGACTTGGAAGGCTAATGGTCGTCTTGGAGAATTGCAGAGTTGTGGTCCATATCCTTTCAACCCCAACCAATTCTTCCCTGGTGCCTGTGTGACCCGAGATCTCCAGGAGGGTATCAAATTCGCAATACCGGCAGGCGGACTCTTTTTAACCGAGGAAGGCCAATAAAAGCGGATTTCATGGCAGGTAGTTGCCAGTTCGAGTGGCGGCGAAAGTTGTCCGATGCGAGGGTAGTTGTAGCAGTGGTCCACGCTGTTCCAGTAAGACCAGGAACGATTGGAATCAAAAAAATTGTCATTATATTGCTTGTTAACCGCAAGAATCGGTTTGTATCCGTCATTAATGAGCGACTGTATGGCAACAAGTTCCTCGTGAGCAAAGGCGCGCTTAACTATCAGAACAGGAAAATCAAATGCCGAAGATAATGGCATCAAGAATGTAAGATCACCCCAACTTGGAGCCACCGAGATGATGACGGGTTTTTCTCCGCTTGCTTGCAGTGCTTCGAGCTTGGTTCGCAATTGATCATAAGTCTCGTGTGTTTGGTTGCACATCGAAAAATGGTTAATGCTGTAGGTAACCCCTCCGCTCCATGCAAACGAAAGGGCAAGCGCAGAAGTGACGAACGTTCGACGCATCGGATACCAGCGCGCAAACAGTGCACAGGTTCCGATGATGGCCAGCGGAACAAATTCGATGTGGTACCTCTGGATGTAGGGCTGAAGCCGAAGAGGCCCGAAATGCAATAGAAGATAAAATACGACGATAAAAGGCACGTACGACTGCAGAAAAGAAAGCTTTTCAACAGGCTGTCTTCTCATTTGTTCCCACCACCACATGCATCCGACTACGATAAGGATTGGCCCCACGTAGAATAAAACGGAATCCGGAGGGTAGATGACAAAGGGAAATCCGCCAATCTGATTCCGCCAACGTAACAGTGCCCATCCATAACAAAAAGCCAGGCTGGCAAAAAGAATAATGGCGTATAAGTTCCAAAGCGATTTCCATGCTAACGATTGAAACGATCGCTGTTTTCTGTATCGCCACACCCATTTGCCAACGATTAGAGCAAGCACGAGGGTGACAAGCAGACCATAACGAATCAGAACACTTGAGTATAATTTGTGGCTCAAAGAGCCGAACATTTCCAAATACGATTTAAACAATGCCCAGACGTAACCAGGGTTTGCGTGATAGGCGGTTATGCCACACAAGAAATACAGTGCAATAGTTCCAAGCCAAAAAGGTAATCGTCCGGGTTTTGGAAGCGCCTGGTACTGCAAAAAAACGCTTGCGCCGATAATAAACGGCAGCAACAGAAATCCGTTAAGCCGGGCAAAAAGCATGCAACAGCCCCCGAGCAGGAAACAAACCATTGACCTGGGATCCCGCGTATCGGTTGTGTCAAGAAAGCAAAAGACGATACCGAGGAACAGCGCGAGCGATAGAGGTTCTGATAGCGGCTCACGAAAAAGCGTAGCAATCAGCGGGGAAATTACAAAAAGCAGTGTTCCGATCTGCCGCCACATTGCTTGCACACCGAGAAATCGGAGTATTGCTGAAAGGAACAATAGGCAGGTTCCCAAATGAAGCCAATTGATTCGAGTGCAATTTCCTTCACCAAAGAGCTTTATTCCAATGGCAAGCCATAGTGAAGTGCCGAACATCCCGTGATAATGCGATACTCCTCTGAATGGAGTGTCGTCTGGTAACAAGCCGTAGTTATTCCTAGTCTGCCATCTCTCGGTAAATTCATCATCGAAAAGCAACGATTTCAACTCTTCGCGCCCCTGAGTGTACGCCTGGATCGAGATTTCATCATAGTGTGTGAATGTCCCCTTCGAGTTAAGGTGAAGAGCAGCACTCAGATAGGCGCCGGGATCATGGGTGCCATAGAGATAAAAAACCGGTTTCCATTGAAGGAAAATACCAATCGCCCAAATAATAAGAAAAATAGAGGCTTCTTTTGAAAGCTTTCCATGAATGGAAAATGTTGCAGAGGTCAATCGATTAACGGTGAAACAAAAGGCGGTCAACCCAAAGACAAAAACACACAGGGCATGTCTTGTTAAATTCCAGCCTTCAAACCAAACGAACGGTATCGAGCTGACAAAGAACAGGATGTATGAAAGTAAGACTATGAAACAAAGTTCTCTATGATCGAGCGCATAGGTTTTGCGACGGCAGATAGCTACCCGTAAACAAAAGGCAGAAAAGACCAGCAAAAGTAAAAAAAGAGCGGTTCCAATCGTTTCTAAGTTCATTGAGGTGGCGCCACACTCAGTTTAGCAAAGAGTGGTCGGACAGCAAACCTTTGAAAAGTTTGTTATTTGTTATGATGTATTTCTAAAATCCCAAATAACGCAGTGAAACCACAAATTTAAACGGAGAGGGGGAGCTGCAGCCAAAAATTGTCAATTGATCGCGATCTATGGATTTGGTATAAGTTGACGCTCTTAGAATAAACAAGGAGTAGAGATGGGACGTTTAGCGTTGACTGTTATCTTGGTCGGTCTTTCCTTAAGAGTTTTCGCCTCTCAAGAAGTTTTTGCCTCTGAGAAGACTTACCCCGTGAATGATATGTTAGGTTGTGTCCAAGACGAGGTGCAAAGTATTTTGGCCCAAAGCAAGACTTTCTCTCAACTTAAAGTTTCACACCTTCAATTGGTACCGGGAGCAAATGCAAACTCCATTCGGTCTGAGCTCGATGATATCTATAAACCTCCTGTTGCGCAGCGGGCTTATTTTTTTACTGCCCAGGATCAATCAACAAGCGGTAATTTTGTTGGGGCTGTGTCGATCACCTTTATGACGGTGCCAAAGTTTGTAATCCGAGAAAATGGGAACGGCCAATTCGTTGGTCACCCCGAGTACCGGACTATGATGCTGTGTACAGTTAGCCCGAGCTCAGTCGCAGATGGCCATCCCGCATTTACCCTGTACGAAAACCACAGTGGAAAGGTTGGCAAGAATCTGATCGAAATCCGTGGAACAAAACACAAAGACACTTACGGTT
>JACQOU010000023.1 GCA_016207775.1 Deltaproteobacteria bacterium | reverse complement strand
TGCTGGTCATCGTGAAATACCGGAATTTGCATCAGGGATTTTAGCTTTTCTTCTATGTAGAAGCATTCGGGAGCTTTGATATCTTCCAGGTTGATTCCGCCAAAAGTGGGTTCCAGCAAGCGGATGGCTTGGACAAAGGCTTCTGGGTCTTCGGTATTGACTTCAATATCGAACACATCAATATCCGCAAATCGCTTAAACAGGACCCCTTTTCCTTCCATCACGGGTTTTGAAGCCAGCGCTCCAAGGTTACCAAGACCCAGTACTGCCGTGCCATTTGAGATCACGGCTACGAGATTGCTGCGGGCCGTATACTTGTACACTGCACTGACGTCTTTTTGGATTTCAAGACAAGGTTGGGCAACACCCGGTGTGTAGGCGAGCGATAGATCCCGCTGCGTCTTGCACGACTTTGACGGGATAACCTCAATTTTTCCGGGTCTGCCGGTGCTGTGATATTCCAGGGCTTCTTTTCTGATATCTTTACGCGTAGACATGGGGGGAATCTAATACTGATGAGTGCATTTTACAAGGAGGTGAGGGCATCACTTTTGTTAATGCTTAACCCGTGCGACAAACGTACCAAAACCATTTCACCTAAGGTTCGTTTTGTTGCCGCGAGTCGAGCGTCCGTTTTTGAAAAGGACTGGTTTTCGCTGTGGACCCGGTAGCGCATGACTGGCTTATTGAAAGCAGGGATGTCACCTATTCTCAAAACACGAAACAGGAAATCAATATCATCCGCAAGCCTTAGTCTTTCATCAAAAAGACCCGTTCGTTGTATAAGGTCCCGGCGAAACATATAGAGAGACAGAGTGGTGTGGAAACGAGTGTGACGTGCCAAATAACAAAAATCTATTTTCTCGGGGATATTTGAGGGCATTTTAAAGTGCAAATCGACGGGTCCCAGCCAGTTGCCATTCTCATCGATAAGGCAATCTGCTGCGCCCACGACAGCCCGGTCCCCCGTGGATTGTTCAAGAAACCTAAGTCTCCAACTAATTCCTTCCGGGCATAGTAAGTCATCACTATCCAAAAACGTTACAAAGTCCGCACTGCAGTGCTTAAGTCCTGTGTTTCTTGCAGCGGCTTCTCCCCTGCAAGAAGGATGGCTAAAGAGACGAACGGGGAGATCCTCAATAGACTGTGCTGATCCGTCCGTAGAGCCGTCGTCCACTGCAATCACTTCGATCGGGTCTTTCTCTGCCAGACAGCTCAGTACTGCGGCCCTAAGATACTTTTTTCGATTATGAAAAGGGATAATGACGCTCACCTTTGGTTTTTTGGGCTTTGTTGACCGAGACAAGCTTGAAAAAAAACGCGAATAAGCCCCGGCCACCGTTTTTGCTTCATGGTTTTTGAGCACATAGGCTCTTGCCTGTGAACCGAGATGAGTTCGGAGCGCAGGGTTTTGCCAAAGCTGATGCAACGATTCGGCGAGTGCCTGCGCATCTTCGGGCTTTACCAGCAGTGAGCACCCCGATTTTTCTGCCAATTCTCCCGACCCTCCGCTTTTTGCGACGACTGTTGGAAGCTCCATTGCCATGGCTTCCAATAAGGAACACCCCAGCCCTTCGGAAATTGCTGGGAAAGCAAAAGCATCCATGGCGCCAAGCAGTCCGGGTACTTGGCTGGGATTTGCGCTTACCTGTATGACGAAATCATCGAGGTTGTGCCTGCTAATCTGTTCGTTAATCCGTTGGTATTGCTCAATTGCCATTTTGTTTTCTGTGCGCCCGATAAAGAGCAGGCGTGCAGAGGGCACTCGTTTGATAAGGATTTGCAGTGCACTGACAAGATCCCCATGACGCTTATTGGGCATCGCCCTGGCGCAGTAACCGATAATAAAATGATCTTCCCATCCGAGACTCTTTCGAATCGTAGGCCTCATTTTCGGGTCCGGTTGAAAAAGTGAACAGTCAATCCCATTAGGCAGGATGGAAACCTGGCTGTCGATTGCCAGGCTCCGCTTCACAAAATCTGATGGCACCAGTATGTGATCGAAAAGAGTGTGTGCAAGAGCGGTGAGTTCAAAAGGCTGCGAGCAGGGTGAGGCTCCCAATAACCACAGTACCGGTATCTTTCTGGATCGGCAGAATGCTGCCCACTCCATAATCGGGCCACTGGTGGCTACGGCAATGGCCGGCTGAAAGGTGACTATAATCTCCTTCCAGTTTGTCTGTTCATTGAGTTCAAAAACACGGTTCGCCAATCGGGAGAGAGTGGCGAGCCCGGAGCCCGGATTTCCGCAAAGCGCAATTTGCCAGTTTTTTAAATGGGGAAGAAGATTGCCCAGGACTGTTTCAATGCCACCCATTTCACGTCCCGACAGTTGAAACAGAATGCGTCTGTTAGCCATAGAGTAATTCAATTACTAAGCAACTGGCTAATGTAAAGCAATCATTTAGACACTGAAGTTTCCCTGGATTCTTTGATATCCAGGACTAGGCGTCCTTCCTTCTCAAGGGGCTGGTGTGGCTCAAAAAGGACGTCCTTCTTGAGAGTTAACTCGAGGGCCATATCACCTTCCTCCACCGGCGGGTAAAGGATAATGTCTTTGAGAAGGTTGCTTCGCGCGATCAGTTTCTTAATTGCACTATCGTGTAAAAAATTCTTACGAATGTTACGCAAGATCAAAATAAATTTGGGGAGACGCACTGCAACGGACTGCCCCCTAGCGGGTGTTTTTCTTTCCCCCTTGATGTATCGAAGTTGAAAGCGAGGCGCTGCAAGCCCCTTCATACGATTGTTTTCCGCGGAAAAATCAATGACTAATCTCTCAAAATTTCCGTGGGAAGCTAGACGCAGTTCCTCAATATTGGCAGCAGTAAAGCTTCCGCCTTCGAATAATCCTTCTGCCCGGAATTGCCCGGTGCTGGTGCGGGGGATGGGTTGCATCTCAAGCGCTGCAAAACAAATCGAACTGATCAATCCCAGTGAAATTAAAGTAAGTTTGGCAGTCATTAGCCCCCCCTTCCCAACAAACACTTATTCTATCATTACCAGTATTTTCTTTGCGAGCGACGAAAGCGGGAGTGTTTCTGCATCCCTACGCTTATGCCAGGCTCCCTCTAACCGCACAGAGGTTTTGTTTCTCACTACACAAAGCACAGGGCGCACCTGGAGGCTGTAACGCGTGACCGTATGGCGGATGGCTGGTAATTCTAAACAATAGGCGTTAGCGATACGCGAGTGCACGCTTTGGATTGCTTTTTCAAGGGCGATTTGAGAGCTCGCTTCCTCATGTGGGAAATCCCACAACCCTTGCCACCAGCCCGAACGGTCATTTTGTCTGAGAAAAACGGAATCTTTAGTACAAAAGACGGAAGATAACCACCAAAGTTTTTGCGTGGATGGCCGGTTTGTTTTTATGGGCAAATGATTTTGCAGGCCCCGTTTACACGCTTGGCATCCCACGCGCAAAGGGCAGCGGTCGCAGTCGGGGTTATGGCGAGTACAGAGAGTGGCGCCGAGTTCCATGAGCGCTTGATTGAGTATCCTTGGCGGCTGACTTTTAGATACCCACTGGGTTGCCTTGTCCCAAAAAAAACTTTTTGCTCTGGCTGCCTGTGATGGGGGATGGAATGCAAAATACCGAGAAAATACACGCTGAACGTTTCCATCGACAATGGGAACGGCTTGATCGAAGGCAATGCTTAGGATAGCCCCCGCTGTGTAGGGACCGATTCCCGGTATTTTCAGGCAGGTTTTAAGATCCCTGGGAAACTGCCCGTCACAGCGCTCAACCAAATAGCGCGCCCCCCGATGCAAATGCGAAGCTCGTGAGTAATAGCCGAGTCCAGACCAATGTGAACGAACGGAGTCGATGTCTGCATCTGCGAGAGCTTTTATCGTTGGAAAACTCAGCAAGAAGCGCTCGTAATAGGGAATCACTGTCTTCACTTGCGTTTGCTGAAGCATTATTTCGGAAACCCAGATGGCGTAAGGATCGGAAGTGTTCCGCCACGGCAAATTTCTGTGTGATTGCTGATACCAGCGACAAAGGCGGTCCCACGGTTGTTCACTCATCATGTCGGCCCTCAAGGTACACTCAGAAATGTAATTCTGAAAGTGAAGTGTAATTCTGAAAGTGAAATGTAATTCTGAAAGTGAAGTGTAATTCTGAAAGTGAAGTGTACTTCTGAAAAGTAAGGATGTAGGTTTTTGAAATGGACTATCAGAAAATCGAAGGTGGTTTTTTTCTTAAGCTGAACCGGGGGGAAAAGTTAATCCAGAGACTGAAGGAGTTTGCGAAAACCATGAGTATTCGCAGTGGAATTGTGTCTGGAATCGGAGTGGTGCGCAACGCTCGCCTTGGCTACTACCATTTGGACAGGAAGAAATATGCAGAGAAAGAAATCGTCGAGGAAAGAGAACTTGTGAGCCTTTCAGGCAATATTAGCTGGTTAGGCGAGGAGCCTATTGTTCATTGTCATGTCACCTTGGGCGGTCCCGACTTTCAGGCAATTTGCGGGCACCTTTTTGAAGCTGAAATTGGGATAACGGGAGAGCTCTGTTTGCTTAATTTTTCCAGTCGGCTTGAGCGTGCATGGGACGAGTCCACAGGGCTTAACCTGCAAAAATTGGACGATGGAAGTTAATAGCGGGCGTATTGACTGAGAAAATGTTCAAAACCAGTTGAGTAGCGATGCCGAACGTGTCGAGTCTTGTAGTAGGTTTGAATGACACCACTTGACGAAACCACCATCATCTCGTCGGTTGCGGGGTTGTATTTGAAAATAGCTTTTGTGCGTGGGCCTGCGAAGGACAGGGCTTGGGGCGAGAGGGAGCTTGCAAACGTCTTCGCCTTTCTCTCGTAATCATCGATGTTGAGCGCACCGAATTCGTGGCCGTGTTTCTGATACAGATCCTCCCATACCTCGCTCTCAGGGGTTTTCGCCTTAATGACCTGTCCCTTATTCAAACAAGCGACTGCTTGCCGAAGGTCATCTGCTGTGCGCGGTATTCTGGTTACCGACGCCAGCACAGTACTATTTAGAATGAGGGGGCAGGAATCAGACAGCCCGCTCTTGTCGTCAGCGTTTGCGTAACAGCCCAAGAAAAGCAAAAGAAATAAATATCCCTTCATTCCGATAACTTCTTCGGAATTTAATGGCGAGGACTTTAGGATTTAACGTCTAATAGCTCGACTTCGAAAATCAATTTCGAATTTTTCGGAATTTTTCCAACTGCACGATCGCCGTAGCCCATTTCAGGTGGAATGGTCAGCTTGCGTTTGCCGCCTACCTTCATTCCAACAAGGCCCTCATCCCAGCCGGGAATGACTTGACCTGCACCCAAGGTAAACGTGAAAGGGTTTCCGTGCTTGATGGATGAATCAAATTCAACGCCATCCGTTAATTTGCCCGTATAATGAACGGTGACTGAATGCCCTTTCTTAGCTTCTACTCCCTTGCCAACGACTAAGTCCTTGATGCCCAATTTTCCCTTTGAGCTCGCGCAAATGGCATTCGACATCATGAGAGAGAAACCGAGCACTAGCATACCGAGTATTCTGAACCGTTTCATGGTTGCACTCCTGTTTGGTTAAAGAGGAAGAGTACCACAAAAGAATTGCAAATCTCAAACTCCAATGCCATACATGCGGTTAGAAATGGGGGGCACATGGGTGAAGTAGGGGCAACTTCCAAGGTCGGGTTTCCATCACAAATTAAATACATTGTAGGTAATGAAGCCTGTGAACGATTCAGCTTCTACGGGATGCGCAGCATCCTCGTGATCTACATGATTCAATATTTGAGCATGGCGCAGAGCGACGCAAAGAGTGTCTATCACCTTTTTGTGAGCGCTAACTACTTCCTTCCGCTTTTGGGTGCCTATCTGGCTGACCGGTATTGGGGCAAGTATCGGACCATCATGCGACTGTCCATGGTCTATTGCTTGGGCCACGCTGCCATTGCTTTCTATGATAGTAAGTATGGATTGTTTTTGGGACTCTCGCTCATCGCACTTGGCGCCGGGGGTATCAAACCCTGCGTTTCTGCTAACGTGGGGGATCAATTCAGCAAAGCAAATGAACACTTGCTTAAGAAGGTCTTTGATTGGTTTTATTTTTCTGTAAATTTTGGTGCCTTTTTTTCTTCTTTACTGATCCCATGGATGCTTCCTAAGTTTGGCCCCTCCTGGGCGTTCGGCATTCCAGGCATTCTCATGGCCATTGCTACTTATGTCTTTTGGTGGGGCAGAAGACAGTATGTGATGGTGCCCCCTAGCGGAAGCGCGAATAGTACTGAATTTTTCCCCATTGTTGCTTATTCAGTGGTCAATTTAGGGAAGCGTGAAAAGGGCCGCAATTGGTTGGATGTAGCCAAAATGAAATTTGGAGTGGAGAAGGTGGAGAACGTCAAGGCCGCCTTATCCATTCTTAAAGTTTTTCTCGTGGTCTCAATCTTCTGGGCTTTGTTTGATCAGCAAGGTTCAACCTGGACATTGCAGGCCAAGCAGATGAACCTGGATCTTTGGGGGATGAAGCTTGAGGCATCTCAAATTCAATCGCTCAATCCCATACTTGTTTTGATGCTGATTCCGATCTTTAGCGGCTGGCTCTACCCCTGGATTGAAAGGAAAGGGATTTCAGTCACCCCGCTTCGCAAAATGGCGACTGGTATGGCGCTTGCTGGATTTTCGTTTGTGTTTGTGGCCGTTTGCCAGATAGCCCTCGATCACGGGTATCAGATATCAGTGGCTTGGCAAACGATTCCCTACGTCATTATTACTGCCTCCGAAATAATGATTTCTATAACGGGTTTAGAGTTTGCCTATACGCAGGCCCCAAAACCGATGAAAAGCACGCTTCAGAGCTTCTGGCTTTTAACGATTGCCCTGGGTAATTTCCTCACTGCGTTTATTTCCCATCTGAATCGTTTTCAAGGTGCTTTTGAGTTCTTCTTCTATGCGACGCTGATGTTTGCGGTGACAGGCATATTCATTCGGGTGGCCATGAAGTATCAAGTGCGTGATTATGTTGAAACGACGTTCGGGGCTCCAGAGCCCGCACCGGCCACTTAAATTTTGTCGCGATCTTTGCACCCGAACGTACAACTCATGGCAGCCCCTAGTGTCTAATGGATTATTCTTGGGTTATGCAGGCTCATAACCCTGGTATACCAACCATTTTGGATTGATGGGTGATGCTTTATCGGGTGACTCTGCTCAGGAACTAGCGGGTTTTGGTCGGTGCAAAGGGCAAAAGATCTCTCCTTATGATTTCGGTAGCTGCTGTTACGATGAGGCTAATATTGCGGGGGCGGTGGTATTTTGTCGACGAAAAACCATGTATACGCTACCCATTTTCTATTGATTTATCGTCGTAAAATGCTAAGACATAATCATGCTTCAAC
>JACQOU010000295.1 GCA_016207775.1 Deltaproteobacteria bacterium | reverse complement strand
GTGGCCGTTCACCCAGAGGATGAACGGTACAAGTCATTGCAAGGGAAAACGGTTGTTGTTCCTCTCGTTCAACGGGAAGTCAAAGTCATTGCAGACTCTTTCGTCGATATCACGTTCGGTACGGGCTGCCTGAAAGTAACACCCGCTCATGATCCCAATGATTATCTGATAGGAAAACGTCATGGCCTTCCGTTTGTGACTATCATGGATGAAACGGCCCATTTGACAAAGGTCACTGGTGTTTATGCAGGGCTTTCACGCGAGCAGGCGCGTGAAAAAGTTCTTCAGGATTTGAAAGCTCAAGGCCTTCTGGAGAAGGAAGAGCCGTACCTTCACAGCGTGGGCCACTGTGATCGATGTGGCGTGGCTGTGGAGCCTCGGCTGAGCAGTCAGTGGTTTGTCAATGCGGCCGAATTAGCCAAAGAGGCTATTCGAGTGGTTGAGTGCGGGGAAATTCGGATTATTCCTTCAGAGTGGGAAAAAACCTATTATGAGTGGATGCGCAACATTCGCCCCTGGTGTATCAGTCGTCAACTGTGGTGGGGACATCGGATTCCGGTTTGGTATTGTGAGTCTTGCAAAGAGATGATCGCCCAGAAAGTTGATCCCTCCCAGTGTCCCAAATGTGGCTCACGATCTTTAAAACAGGATGAAGACGTTTTAGATACCTGGTTTAGTTCCGGACTGTGGCCTATTTCCACCATGGGGTGGCCGGAAGCGACCTTTGACTTGAGAACTTTTTACCCGACGGATGTGTTAGAGACGGGTTTTGATATTCTGTTTTTCTGGGTGGCACGTATGATCATGATGGGTCTTAAGATGACCGGAAAGATTCCTTTTCACACGGTCTACTTGCATCCGATGGTGCGGGATGAGTACGGCCAAAAAATGTCCAAGACGAAAGGCAACGTGAAAGATCCGCTTGAAATCATCAACCGAACGGGGGCGGACTCTTTGCGTTTTACGCTTGCTGCCATGGCCGTTCACGGCCGGGACGTGCTTCTCTCAGACAGCCGCATTGAGGGATACCGAAATTTCGTGAATAAAATTTGGAATGCTACGCGCTTTGTTCTTATGAATTTTGCGGATGTGAAGCAGGAGAATAAAGAGCTTTCCAATGAAATCAATCAATGGATCTGGTCACGGCTGAATGCGGTGAAAGCAGATGTCAATGTGGCGTTGGACCAGTACCGTTTTTTCGATGCTGCTAATCGTCTTTATCAGTTCATTTGGTCGGATTATTGCGATTGGTTTTTGGAATTTACGAAGAGCGAGCAGGAATTTACAAGACGGCAGCAGTCCGGTGATTCAACTGCGGTACAGGTTCTCGAGGCTGCTTTGCGACTGCTTCATCCTCTAATGCCTTTTGTGACAGAGGAACTGTGGCATAAGCTTCCGCTCAAGCCTGAGGCTGTTTCCATTTCCGTTGCTCCTTATCCGCAAGCCAATGACAAAGAAAACTATCCTGCAACAGAAAAGAAAATAGGAAGAATTATTTCTATTGTTGAAGCGGTCCGTTCAAAGCGGGGAGAAAACCAGTTAAGTCCCGCAGCGACTATTCGTCTGGCACTTCATGCGAGCCACAAAATCTTGGAGGATATTAAGCCGTTTGCCTCATTGATCTGCAAATTGGTTAAGGTTTCGGATATCCAGTTTGATTCTTCCGAGGCAGGTGCTTCCAAGGGACAGGTGATGTTGGCGGTCGAAGATTTGCAGGTAACGATCCCCCGTGAGGATTTAATCAATACCGAGAAAGAAACCGAACGGGTGTCCGTAGAGATCTCCCAAATGACGGCGGAGTTGGACAGGGCCGTATCGAAGCTTAAAAATTCTGACTTTATGTCGAAGGCGCCCCCAGATGTCATCGAGGGAGTGCGTGCTCGGAGTCAAGCGCTGGAGCGTAAGCTCACTGCTCTGCGCGCTTATTTTGAAGAGCTCAAATCATCCAAATGAAGACCGTTTTTCTTCTTTTGCGCAGGACTTTACTTCCCGAACGCAAGAGCCTCATGTCGCTGGCCATCTGGGTTTGCGTTGCTGCCGTGGCGATTGGAATTGCCCAACTCATGCTTGTTCTTGCCGTGATGAGCGGCTTTCAGCAGATGCTCAGAGATAATTACACACGCATCACATCTGAACTGGTGGTGATGGGATCAAGAAAGGTGTCCGGCCTTGAAAAGAAGCTTTCATCGTTAAAGGCGATTAAGGCGCTCACCCCATTTCAACTGGCTCAGGGTATGTTGATCAAGAATGGGGTAGGGGGCGTTTATATTGAAGGCATCGACCTTGCGAGCACGAGTTCCGTAACACCGTGGAAAAGTATCTGGGAAACGGAGCCTCTATGGGAGCTGCAAAAGAGCAACCCTTACTGGATTTGGCTTGGCAGCCAGTTGGCGCAGAAACTTCAAGCCCGCCCGGGCGATAAGGTGACGCTACTGGTGGTGGAGGAAGGACGCAAAACCTATCTCCCCTTTGTAGTCACTGGCATTACTCGGTTTGGTATCTATGATCATGATTTGCGATATGCTCAAACCGCTCTCAAGACGGTCCAAGCGGTTTTCAAGCGCACTGATGCTGAAAATATGTATAAGCTTAAATTGGAACAGGGTGTGGATGAAGCAGCAATGGCCCGTGAAATCCGAGCGGCGATTAGTCCCCGATTGAATGTGCGTTCCTGGAAGGACATTAATCAAAATATTTTTCGCGCAGTCGAGCATCAGAAAAAACTTTTATTCTTGGTGCTGGAAATTGTTGTTGGGTTAGCCGCTGTTAATATTGTCAGTCTTCTGCTGATGAGCGCCCAATTGAAGCGTAGAGATCTCGGTATCTTGAGGGCAATGGGTTTAAAGAAGGGGCAGGTGTTTTCCTTTTTCCTTCTAAAGGGCACAATCGTTGCTTCTCTGGGCATTGCCTTTGGGGTCGTTCTTGGGCTGCTCACGTGTGAGTTGGTTAAAAGATTTCAACCGGCATTGTTATCGGAGTCCATTTATAACGTCAGCCGGCTTCCAGTCCGGGTAGAGGGTGTTGACGTCCTAACGATATGTGCCGCGGCTTTGCTTTTATGCATGTGTTTCAGTATTTGGCCAGCTTGGAGAGTGGCGCTTTCCAAACCATCGGAGGCCTTACGGTATGAATGAGTCAGCCCTGATTGTTGCGCAGAATGTTTCAAAGCGATTTGCGGGGGTGTTCCGCACTGGATTGGAAGTCCTGCACGGCGTGAATCTCACGGTAATGCCCGGTGAGCGCATTGCGATTGTTGGAAAAAGCGGCGCGGGAAAAAGCACTTTTCTGCATATACTGGGTACTTTGGAAAGGCCGACCCATGGTCAAGTCTTCCATGCTGGGAAAAATATCTTTGATCTTAATGAAAGAGCCTTATCGTATTTTCGTAACCACGAAATTGGTTTTGTCTTTCAGTTTCACTATCTGATGTTGGAGTTCAATGCTCTTGAAAATGTCATGATGCCAGGCTTGTTAGCTGGCCAGCCAAAGAAAAAAGCCCGAGAACGAGCCATGCACCTTCTGTCCCGTGTGGGCTTGCAAGAGCGCCTGTCCCATAAACCTGCGCAGCTCAGTGGTGGCGAGCAGCAAAGGGTGGCGGTGGCGCGCGCGCTGATGATGGGACCGAAGTTGTTGCTTACCGATGAAATGACCGGAAACTTGGATGCAGCTACCGGACAGCAGGTGCTGGAGCTGGTTTATGAAATGCACAGTGAAAACGGAACGGCCCTTGTTTCTGTGACTCATGATGAGGGTCTCGCCAGCACCTATGACAGGGTTTACAGATTGAAGGATGGAATTTTGGAGTGATCGTGAAACGTCAATTCATCGGTTTACAAAGCCACTGAGCTATGGGTACAATGCCCCCCTATTGAATCTTAATTAATACGGATACTTAGAGGGGTTAGCGGTAGCCTGGATGTTTCTTAAATTTTTCCTAATCATCATTTTAGTCGTCTTTAATTGCGCTCATGTTTTCGCTGGGCCAATGGATATCGTGTCCATCGATATCCAAGGGAACAAAAAGATAGAGAAAGCCGCTATCTTGCTCAAGGTCCACTCGAAAAGCGGCATGCCGCTCAATAAAGATGTTTTGCGTGAAGATATCCGTTCGATTTTCAGCATGGGATATTTTGATGAAGTGGAAGTGGCACAGGAAGAAGTCCCAGGCGGTGTTCGAATTGTTTTTGAAGTGAAGGAAAAGCCGATCATTGCCAGAATCGAGTACCAGGGGCTTGACGCGATTGATAAGGATGACCTCAAAGACATTATCCAGGTAAAAGAGTATGAGGTCCTTGACATTAACAAGCTCCATCAGTCAGTCGAAAAATTAACTGCAAAGTACGAGGAAAAGGGACACTACCTTGCCGACGTTCGCTTCGAGGTCATTCCCGATATTTCCCGCAATGAAGCGACTGTCATCTTCCATATTGAGGAAAACGACAAAATTCAGGTCAAGAACATCAACATCATAGGCAATCACGTGATTTCCAGCGAAGACCTGAAGAATGTCATGCAGACCAAAGAAGGTGGGCCCATGTCGTGGCTTACGGGAAGCGGGTCGTTTCGTGAGGCTGTGTTCGAACGGGACATTGCAGCGATGGGTTTTTACTACGGAACTTTGGGATATGTGAGGGCGCGATTTGGCAAACCGGAGGTTTCCGTATCGGCCGATAAAAAATGGATTTACATTACTTTTTCAGTCGATGAAGGCCAGCAATATAATGTGGGAAAGGTGGATTTTAGCGGAGAACTTCTCTTTAACCGTCAGGAACTTGTGGAAGATTTGAAGTTAATCCAGGGGGACATTTTCAACACGGAGACCCTCAGAAGAGAAACGCTGAAGTACACAGAAAAGTATTCCGATCTCGGTTACGCATTTGCCAACGTGGTTCCGCAGCCCGTGATTCACGACGATACTCGGACGGTCGATGTCACCTTTGATATTGATAAAGGCGAGAGGGTTTTTATAGGAAAGATAACCATAACCGGCAATACACGCACCAAGGACAAGGTCATTCGGCGGGAACTTCTGATCCATGAGGGTGAGCTCTTTAATGGAACCAAGAAGCGGGAGAGCAAAGAGAACGTGACTCGCCTTGGATTTTTTGACAGCGTTGAGTTCCACCAGTCTGCTTCGAAGGACGACTCCCGGGTAGTCGACATTGATATTCGTGTTAAGGAACGTTCGACTGGCCAGCTTGTGATTGGAGCTGGCTACGCCTCAGGGGATATTGGTTTTACGGCCCAAGCTCAACTTTCGCAGAACAATTTCCTTGGGAATGGGCAGGTGGCCAGCCTTTCAGCCCAAATGCTTACTGGGCGGAGGTTTTACGAATTCAATATCGGATTTCAGGAACCCTACGTGGGCTATTCGTATTGGAGCTTAGGGGGACATCTTTATCATCTAAGACGTATTTTGGCGGCCCTGCAGAATGTAAATACCTTTGAAGAAACCAAGAGCGGTTTCGATATACAGCTTGGGCATCCCGTACTTGAATTTACCAACCTCTATTTGACGTACAAACTCGAAAATTCCTATGTTCCGGCCGACACGATCATTGACCGGGCGCTCATTCCGCCTGAGTCCGTGAATGGTCTTACGAGCGGTCTCACGACGAGTATCGTATACGACAAACGGGATGATCGGTTTGATCCGAGAGAGGGTCTGTACTTGAGTCTGTCCACTGAATATGCGGGTTTGGGTGGAGCTCGTAAGTACGTTCGCTCGCGCGGAACCACAAAGTACTTCCATCCTATCGTTTGGGATTTCGTCTTTCGCTTTAACCTTACTGGGGCCAACATCACCCAGGTGGGGGACACGCCCGTGCCGTTAAACGAGCTTTTTATCCAGGGTGGTTTATTTAGCTTGCGCGGGTATGACTATTTAACGGTGGGGCCCCGAGCACGATTGAGCACGGATCCGACTTATCTTTCTGACAAAGCAAAAGAAGCCAACCTGGGTGGCAAAGAGATCGTGATGGGTGGCCATAATGAAGTGCTTGTGAACGCCGAGGTCGAGTTCCCAATCCTCAAGGAAGCTCGCATTCGCGGTGTCTTATTCTTGGATGCTGGAAATGCTTTCGAAGGATTTTTCCGCAATGCTTCGCCTGCATTGCTTGCCGATGTGGGCTATGGGATTCGATGGTTTACACCCATCGGGCCCTTGCGTTTTGAGTTTGGTTATCCTATCGTACAAGGTGGTCCGCCGAAATTTTACTTTACAATTGGGCCTCCGTTTTAGGGAGATTGAAAATGAAACTTGCTTGTTTATTTATGATTGTCGGTTTTCTAAGCAGTACTTTTGCGGCGATACCCGGGTTGAATATGGGGCTTGTGGATTTGCAGAAAGCCCTCCAATCCGTGGATGCTGGAAAAAATGCAAAGACTTCTCTGGAAAAGGAAGTCGCTTCCAAGCGAGCCGAGTTGGAAAAACAGCAGAAGACCTTGCAAGACGAGATGGAACAGTTTGAGAAAAAAGCAGCCATCATGAATGAATCTGCAAAAATGCAGAAACAAGCAGAAATTCAAAAGAGGGTGGCTGAGTTTCAGAAGAACATGGCTGAATCTCAGATGGATCTCCAAAAGAAGGAACGAGAATTGACAAAGCCTCTCATTGACGAGTTGAGGGCCATCATCCAGGGAGTGGGCAAGGAGAAGAACTTTCAGCTCATCATGGAGAAGAACGAAGGGGCTGTGTTATACGCTGAGGGAGCAACCGACCTGACCTCAGTGGTTATCGACCGCTTCAACGCAAAGCACAAAGGCAAAGCAGCCGACAAGGCAAAGAAGAGTTAAATCCAAAGCGTTCTACAACACCAACATACTGAGAATCAATAACACGAGGACGAGTAGCAAACGCAGTACCCAAGGTTTGCTGAGGTCTAATTGGTTGATCCACGGAAGGAAACCCTTGGCAGCCTGCGCGGCTTTGCTGGATACGGAACCATAAATGGAACCAGGGGCGAACTTAAGAGCGATCACATTGTTTTTGTCGCCAGAGCTGGTCTTACGGTTTTTTGGGACATTTTCCATTTAGGTTTCTCCGCCAACGTTACTGGGACTGATACATTAGGGTGTTTCTTGGATCGTCTCCAATTTGCACTTTAATGCAGCCATAGATACGACCATTGACGGCGTACGCAATGCAATCGGTGCCCAAAGAGACCGTAACTTTAGTCTGCCCAAATCCGTAATTTGCTCCTCCGTACGAACCGGGATAGCCGAAGGGATCCACAAGAGGAGTTTGCATGAATCCTCGCAAAATCATCCGCACACTTTTGTCTGGGCCCAGGGTTCCGTAGCTCGGCGTGCCTCCGTTGATGCTGTTAGAGGAGACACAGAACGATGTAGTCGGTGTCTGGTATCGGTTGCCCAGGAATACGGCGATATCGGGAAAGTCAAAATTTCCGCTACCCAGAATACTTGTCTGATACCCATCGAAATAGTTGCCGTTAAATGAAAGGAGCAAACTGAGCTGGTTTGCTGAGCCGGAATAGCTGTTCATGCTTCCTATGAACGGATCCGGCCTTAACGGTATGCCTCCCATTCCTCCGCAGGCAAAACCCGCACCCGGAGCATATCCGCCTGGATTGGGGTTGGAAGGTGGGGGAGCTGGCTGAGGTACGGGCACATCGTTCTTTTTGCCGCAGGCAATAAGCCCCAGCGCCATGATGGCAAGAGCACCAGTGAAAAAATAGTGACTGACGGAGCCTCTCATCTTATTCCTCCTATCCTTCATTGCGATACCCACTGAGTACGTAGTCCTTTTGCAGTGAAGGAACCCAATTCGGGTAAGTTAAGGTCCAAATTCATGTAGGCCTTGCAAGGGGTAACGATATCAACCTGCATGTTGTCGCATTGGGGTGCGAACTGATTGCCATAATAGGAGCCCGGAAAGCTTCCATACACTTCGCAGGTGACGATGACAGGAAGACATTGCGTTTCCCCGGAGCCTCTCACCCGGTAATAAATCTTGCCATTCAGAATATCGTTCCCTGAAACCTGCCCTACAATTCGTGCCGTGATATTGTCGCTAAAAATAGCGTCGAAGGTCTGGTTATTCGTTGTAGCGGTTCCCTGCACGTAGGGGATTAAAGCTGCCCAGAATTTATCGGGGTCTTCCATGGCTATCATGGCGTTGCCCGAAGCGAGTTGGACGGCACCCAGCGCGTCCCCAATCAAACTGCCGGAGAAACTGGGGTTGAAATCACGTAATCCCCCAAATGTCTTATCCGATAGTGTGATCGTTGTAGCAACACTTAGGTACTGGTTAGGAAGACGTGAATCGGGTCCCTGGGGCGGCGGTGGATTGACGGGTCCACCCGGCGTTCCAGGAGGGGTAGGTGTGGGCACCTGATCGGTATTGCTGCTGGGACTGCCACAACCCACCATTAAGAAAACTGTAAATATCAATAAAACTTTAAACCGTTTCAACTTTCCACCCTCCGCATCAGCGTCTGCAAACCACACACATAGGACCAGGTCCTGCGGGTGCACCGGGTCCCTAAGCCAAAAAATGCAAGGATGGTACCAGCTATTCTGTAGCGCCTTTTGGAAAAGGAACGTTTTTTTACTGTCGTCAATGTGGACACTCGACACAGCAGGCAACAAAAAATACGTTAGTAAACAGGAAGAATACACTGATAGCACATTGGGTTACTGAAAGGGTTTGCAGCTTGCTTGCTCGGGAACACCCTTTTGCCATAAAAAGGAGGGTTTCTGGGCGCAGGGCAGCCTGCGTGGTTGAGAGGAATAATGGGGAAGTATATAATGGGTATTGGGGCCTAACCATTATGAAATTGCGAATCTTAATTAAAACGGATTCCGATAGTTCCGTGATTGAGCTGGATCGATCGTTTGTGCTAATCGGACGAAAAGCAGCAAACCTGACTTTGTCCGATCCACGCTGTTCGCACCAGCATGCTTTGCTCTTTGAGTCGTTCTTAGGGACGCTCAGGATCAAGGATCTTGAAAGCACGAACGGCACTTACTTGGGGAAAGAAAAGGTTCAAGAAGCAGAAGTGGCGATAGGAGACGATATCAGGATCGGGCGTACCCATCTGACTGTTCTCGACTTTATTCCTGCTACGGAGGCGGAAGTCACCAATACAAAGAAAAAGCTGTCGGAGAAGCCCAAAAAATCAGGTGATACAGGGAGCGCTACTATCAAGGAGCCCGGAGTTGTGATTTCTTGGCCAGATAACATTTTAGCCATGCCCAAAGATGTTCAAGGGAAGTTTGTGGATTATGTGGACGAGAAGGGTCAACATCAGTCAGTATCCTTGGACGAGATGCTTAAGAAAGCCTCAAAGAAATAATCTTACCCCAAACCCAAGAATGCTTAATGGGCGCGGGTCCGAAACACTTGTCGCTTTTGCGCTAACGTGATAATTAAACCCCGAATATTGAACAAGGAGTAGGTAATGTCCTATGTAGTCACTCAGCACTGTGTAGATTGCAAGTACACCGATTGTGTAACCGTTTGTCCTGTCGATGCGTTCCATGAAGCGGCACGGACGCTCTATATTAACCCGGATACTTGCGTAAACTGTGATGCATGCGTGCCCGCATGCCCAGTTGAGGCGATTTACTCAGAAGAGAACCTTCCGGAAAAATACCAAATGTACATTCAGCTTAATGCCGAGCAGAGCAAAGTTCTTCCAGTCGTCAATCAAAAGAAGGATGCTTTGCCGACCGCAAAGCCCTTAGATGAGCTGAAAAAGCTGGATGCCGAGGGATACGTACCTCCCAACTGGCCTTAATGTCCAGAGTAACCATCCCGACCGTTTACTAGGCAGACGAGCTCGTGTATCTTCGGCCCTTTGGCTGAGTATTGTTTAAGGAAGGCAAATTCTCAGCAAAAGGGGGGCCGAATGAGATCTCTGTTTTTCCTCATCCTATTTGCCGCTGTGTTTGCCGGCTGTTCGAATCATTTAGCGTCCAAGCAATCTCCCGTTGAGGAAAAAGTTTTCATGCAGCGGGGACTATTTGGGGAACCTTCTATCCGCGTGGAAAGTGCCAGCGACCCGGACTGGGCATTATTTGAGCAGCAGGGATATGTGGAGGCGGTGGATCGGTTTTTTCAAATGGATATATTGCGTCGTTCTGCCCGCGGTACCCTGGCAGAGCTTCTCGGTGAAAAGGTGGTCAGTGAGGATCAGGCCCGTTGGAACGTCGGCCTTCCTCAGGCCATTCTCAAGTCTGAAGAGAAATTGCGTCAGCACTTTCCAGATGAATATCGAGTTCTCGAAGCCTTCTCTACAGGGGTCAACCGCTTTATTGCCAAAATAGCCGAGCTGGATCGTTCGCTTTTGTACCGATATCAAAAAGTGACTAATGACGTGAACTACCTTCCCTCGGTGTGGACTCCAGGGGATTCGATTGCAATTGGTTCTGCCCTGGCATTCCTGCTTTCCAACCAACTTGAGGAAAAAGCCATTCTAGGCATGCTCAATGATGTTTTATGGAAATTGGAGGAAAGCAAAACCGTTTCCGATTTCCTCGATTTGCGGCCATTCGAAAATGAGTTTATTTTGCAACCTGCTCTTCCTGCTTCAGTGAGCATTCAACCCCAAGAAAATAGGGGGAGCGACCATCAAAAGTCGCCTTATCATTTTCGTTGTCGGGAGCTAGGGTTCCCCTTCCATGGTTGCCGGGGCAAATATGGTATTGGCAGCAATAACTGGGTCGTCTCCCGCCCCTATACCGATCAAAATGCTGTTATCGTTGCCAACGATCCGCATTTACCGCTCACCTTTCCCACTGTTCTCTATGAAATAGCATTGGACTCTAAGTCTGCGGGTGGACGCTACCGAGTGAGGGGAGTAAACCTTCCAGGAGCACCGGGTGTCCTAATCGGGCATAACGACAATATTGCGTGGGCTCTGACTAACAGCATGGCTGATATCGACGATTTATATGTCGAAAATTTTGATGTGACCGGTTCTTCCGTGTTTTTTAGAAACCAGAAGGTCGTCGTACGAAAGGATAAGCATCTGCTCAAAGTCAGGGCAGGCTCAAACGTTTTTGAAAAAGAGATTGTAGTGCGATGGGTTCCCCATCATGGTCCGATTGTGTCTGATTTCTTTCTTAAACAGACGATTCCTAATGTCGGGATCTCATATCGTTGGAACGGTCATGAGGGGACTACCGAAGTGGCAGCCCTGCTGGGGGTTAACCGCGCCGGGGACTATCCGACATTTAAAGCAGCACTGCAGTTTTTTGAGGCTGGACCTCAAAATGTTCTTTATGGCGATCGTCAGGGCAATATTGGGTACTACTCGCATGGTCTTTTCCCGATGAGACAGAATATTTCACTGGATGTCCCGCCTTTTATCCCGCAGCCTGGGCAAGCCTCGACTTCGGCGGCAGATCATGAATGGACGGGATACCGAACAAACATTCCGGAGCTGTATAATCCCGCTTCGGGAAGAATTGTTTCCGCCAATAACGATCCGTACGGTATGACGGCATACAAGCATGATTACAGAGACTACTTTGGGTTTGAATTCTCCAGCACGCGCGCAAGAAGAATTGTCGAATTGCTTGATTCTAAAAAGGGCAAGTTAAACGTAGATGAAATGCGCAGTATTCAGTTCGACCATAGGGACGGGCTTGCGGTGCGTTTTGTGGCGATGTTGCGCGAAGCGCTTCCGCTTAAGTTAAGCGAAAAGGGGCTGGTGCTTGCACAGGCCCTCGTCAGATGGAATTTAGAAGCCGGCCGAAACCAAGTGGAACCCGTTTATTTTTATACTTGGGTTTACGCGCTTAACGCTGAATGGTTTAAGGATTTAATTGGAAATCCTGAGTATCCCGAGCTTTTTAAGGACTTTGTCGAGACATCAGCGGCGATTCACACTCTTTACAATAAATTACACGAATTATTGAAAGCGTCCCCCCAAACTGCAAAAGAGATCATGGCAAGGGCCCTGGATAAAGCGGCTGTTCAACTGACCGATAAAAATATGTGGGATCAGCGGTGGGGTCAGCTGCACCGGCTTGCTTTTTTAAACCCATTTAAGGGTCTACTCCCGCATGAAGAGTGGGTTCCTTTGGAAAGAGATGGAAGTTGGGACACCGTCGACAGCGCTGGATTTACCGGAGCCCAGCCGGATGGTTCACTTCCCGAGGATCTTCCGTCGTCCTGGGGCCCCGGTTGCAGGCTCATCATGGTATTGAAAGAAAATGAGCCTATCGTCGCATTCAATGTTCTGCCCGGCGACTCGTTCACAGAACTCTTTAGGTGGCGAGACGGCAAGCACCGACCGCTCGTACGATTTATCGCCCCCTGAAAAGGAAGGCCGCGTGAAAAGGAAGGCCGTACCTTTTAGTTGTACCTTTTAGTTAGCTTTGGGATTTGAGTTTCTTGAGTTCTTCGGTCAGTAATGGGAGGAGTTCGAATAAGTCGCCGACGATGCCGTAGTCGGCTTTTTGAAAGATCGGGGCTTCGGGATCCTTGTTGATGGCCACGACCACCTTTGAAGTGCGCATTCCAGCAAGATGTTGTATGGCTCCGGATATTCCACAGGCAATGTAAAGTTTGGGGCTTACGGTCTTACCTGTTTGACCCACTTGCATGTCGTGAGAGGCATAGCCGGCGTCCACAGCGGCTCTACTTGCGCCGACAGCCGCTCCTAGAGTGGCTGCGCACTGGTGAAGAAGCTTAAAGTTGTCGGCACTTTTGAGTGCGCGCCCACCAGATATTATGACGTCGGCTTCAGTGAGCTCAATCTTCTTTTCTCCACTTGCCTGAATATCGACCACACGTGCTCGAATAGAACCCACTTCACCCTTCACTTTTTCAATCTGCGCCTGAACGGGTTTATCAGCGGGAGAGGGGAAAACGTTCGGTCGAACAGAAAATATGGCGGGTGACTTTAGAAACTCGACTGCTTTTGAACATTTTCCTGCATAAAGTGGTCTTTTTACAATCCACTTGGGAGAAACGGCAAATTCGGTACAATCCGTTGCAATGCCGACACCGAACTTTGCTGCAAGCCGAGGCAGATAATCCTTCCCTTGGCCGGTTGCTCCAGCAATGATGGCGGATGGACTTTTTGTGGATAAATAGGCGTAAAGGGCATTTGCATACCCTTCTGCCGAATATTGTGCCAGTTCGGGATGCTCCAACAGAACGGTGTTTGTCACTCCTTTCTTGGCTAACTCTTGCACAAGGCTGTCTTGCCCCGGAGGAACCGGAAGTATAACGACGGGTGTTTGCCCTTGTCTGGCCAATTCTCCAAACAACTCAACCGTTACCTTTTTAAGCTGACCGTCTTTATGTTCTCCAATCAGAAAAACTTGAGACATGACGATTTCCCCCTCTTTGGTGGTCAAATGACTTTAGCTTCTTCCCGAAGCAGACGCACAAGTTCACGAGCCTGTGTTGCGCCGTCGCCCGGTATTTTCTTGCCAGCTTGCCGCTCAGGCGGAAGCTGATAATCAGAATCCTTTACGGTCGGTTCAATTGAGGCAAGGCCCAAATCGGCAAGGGTCGCGCCCTTGATTTCTTTTTTCTTTGCTTTCATGATTCCCGGAAGACTTGCGTAACGAGGAGTGTTGAGTCCTTTCGTGAATGCGACTAGGCAAGGAAAAGGCATTTCGATGACGTGCTTGGCTCCGCCTTCCACTTCCTTGTAGGCTTTCACGCTTTTCCGATCGGGAGCTACCTCGTATTTAATGGCCCCGGAGACTGATGGCACGTTTAGAAACTCAGCAACGTATCCGAAGACGGCAGCTTGGTCATCATCCACTGCTTGCTTGCCTGTCAGGATAAAATCTGGGTTTTCCTTTTTCAGTACTTCTGCCAGTGCCCTGGAAACTAAAAACGTATCGAGATTGTCGGATTCTGTTTTGACATGCATTGCATTGTCCGCACCCATGGCGAGGGCAGTTCGAAGTGCCTCGACGGCTCTGTCTGGGCCAACGGTTAGTACGGTGACTGTTCCGGCCTTAAGCGCTTCTTTCGTTCGCAATGCCTCCTCAAGAGCAAATTCATCATAGGGGCTGATAATCCATTTAAAATCATTTTTCTCTATATTGTTTCTATCCGGGCTAATTCGGATTTTACTTTCCGTGTCCGGAACCTGTTTTAGTAAAACGAATATGTTCATTGGTCCCCCCTAATCTTTTAATATATGGCGTGCGATGACCATTCGCTGTACCTGCGAAGTACCTTCGTAAATTTGGACGAGTTTCACATCCCTCATGATTTTTTCGACGGGGTATTCCTTGGTGTAGCCGTATCCCCCAAAAATTTGGACTGCCTCGATGGCTACTTCCATTGCCATGTCAGCCGCAAAACGTTTGGCGTGAGCAGAAAAATAAGCACCCTCCACCTCTTTTCCGTTATCCAAGCACCAACCGGCCTGGTAACAAAGCAGCCTTGCAGCCTCCACTTTAGTGGACATGTCTGCCAGCATAAACTGAATGGCTTGGAAATTGGCGATCGGCTGGTTGAATTGCTTTCTTTCCTTGGAATATCGGATGGAATGCCCCAGCGCAGCCCTTGCAGCTCCGACCGCACCGGCGGCAATGGGTGTGCGCGTCCGATCCAGTGTACGCAATGCAACTTTAAATCCCTCGCCCATCTTTCCAATGAGGTGACTCTTTGGAACTCGCACATTCTCAAACTGGATAGCACGAGTATCCGATGCACGTTGCCCAAGCTTGTCTTCAGCTTTGCCAAGTGAAATGCCTGGAGCGTCAGCCGGAATGGCAAGACAAATGATTCCTTTTTGTTTTAGTTCTTTATTGACGGTGCAAAATACAGTGAATAGCGAAGCGTGGCCTGCATTCGTGATCCACATTTTTGATCCGTTCACAATGAAGTGGTCACCGTCCTCACGGGCCTGAGTAGAAAGACCGGCTGCGTCTGAACCGGCTCCTGGTTCGGTCAGGCAGAATGAAGCAAGCTTTGGTTCTTTCAGCAACGGGGTTACGAACTGCTCAATTTGTTTGTCCGTCCCATACAGGAGAATAGGATAAATCGCCAGGGTATTGACGCAAATGCTTGTGGTCATTCCCAGGCAACCAGCACCCAGCTCTTCACTAATAAGGACATCATCAAAAACACCCAGTCCCAATCCGCCAAATTTTTGAGGAACGGCTACGTTCATGATGCCGAGTTCCCAGGCCTTTTTAATGACTTCGTGAGGGAATTCTTTTGTTTCATCATGATGTTTTGCAACGGGTACGATTTCCTTCTCGACAAATTTTCGAACCATTTCTTTGAGGGCCATTTGCTCGTCTGAGAGAGTGAAGTCAATCATGGGGTAAAATTCCTCATATTGAGTGTACCAACCGCTCTATAACTATGCACAAACGGGCGCTTTTTCAATCATTTTCTAGAGGGCGAATTCGTGGTAACAAAGGGCAATCAAAGGAAATATCCCATGACAAGAAAACTCCGCCCTGCGGTGCTTATAATCCTGGATGGTTTAGGCATTAATAAAGAAACTCGGTTCAACGCAGTCGCTCTAGCGAAGACCCCCAGCCTCACTCGCCTTTTTGACGAATATCCAAACACAGAGCTTGACGCTTCCGAGAGTCAAGTCGGGTTGCCGAGCGGTTTTATGGGCAATTCGGAAGTGGGTCATCTCAACATAGGGGCGGGGCGAATCGTTTACCAGGATTTTTCGCTCATCAGTCACGCTATCGAGGATGAGAGCTTTTTTACAAACCCCGCCTTTGTGAACTTGCTCGATAAGCTCAAAGAAAAAAATCAAAGTCTGCATCTCATCGGACTTGTTTCAGACGGAGGGGTACACAGTCATCTAAGCCATTTGATGGCTCTTATTCAACTTGCCAAAAAAAAGGGTATTCGGCATGTGGCTATCCATGCCATTACGGATGGCCGAGATACTTCACCGACATCAGGCATCGAGTTCTTGCGCAAATTGGGTACCTATTGCAGGGATGCGGGGGTGGGGAAAATTGAAACGATCATGGGGCGGTTCTATGCAATGGATCGGGATAAGCGATGGGACAGGACTGAGAAGGCATACCTTGCTTTTGTTGAGGGTAAGGCGTCGGAACATTTTTCTGATCCTGTAGCTTACCTTGAGAAAAAGTACACTGAAGAGATTACGGATGAATTTATTACCCCGGCCATTGCAAAAGGGTACAAAGGTCTGAAAGACGGAGACGGGATCATCCATTTTAATTTTCGAGCTGATCGAGCAAGGCAGCTCACCGCCGCTATCACGCAAGTAAGTTTTGAACATTTTAAGCGGCCTAAGTTTCCTGAGCTTTCCGGTTTTGTGATGATGACTCCTTACGACGAGAACTTCGGCCTGAGTACTGCCTTTGAAAAGCCCAAAGTGACCAATACCCTTGGTGCGACCGTCAGTCAGATGGGGCTAAAGCAGTTGAGACTGGCAGAAACTGAAAAATACGCTCATGTGACGTATTTTTTTAATGGTGGCGAAGAAAAGCCGTTGCCGGGAGAAAAAAGAATACTCATCCCTTCGCCGAAAGAAGTTGCGACCTATGACCTGAAACCTGAAATGAGTGCTCGAGTCGTGACGGAGACTCTTTTGGAGGAGTTGAAGGCTGGGGAATATGCTCTTGTGGTAGTGAATTTTGCAAATCCAGATATGGTGGGCCATACGGGTAATTTGCGTGCTGCCACTGTGGCCGTGGAAGTGGTGGATGAATGCTTGGGCCGAATCATCCATTGGGTTGAAACACAGGGTGCTTTTGCAATCGTTACGTCGGATCATGGCAATTGCGAGAAGATGATCGATGAGAGCGGTGCGCCCCTCACGGCGCATACGACTTTGCCTGTGCCATTGATACTGGTTGATCCAGCACGCAAGAAAGAGCTTAAGCTTCAAGGGCGGGGAAGGCTCTGTGATATTGCGCCGACTATTTTGCAACTGTGGGATGTTCCTAAACCTGCCGAGATGACGGGGCAGAGTCTTATCGTCAAAGAGCGGTAGCACAACACGAAGAGTCATTCAACTATTCCAGCGCTTGGCGTCAATAGGTTGAGCTTTGGTGTATTCCAGCGCTATAATATAAGTATCATTCTTTCACTCCCGCAATAGCCACCCATTAAGGCAAGAACTGATCTATGTCTGCACCTGGAAAACTAGGAGAACTGCTGGTTTCTCAGCGCCTTATCACATCCGATCAACTTAAGGATGCGATGGAGTTTCGCAAAAAGAACGATGTTCGGCTGGGCAGCGCTCTTATTCAGCTTGGACATCTCAATGAAAAAGTCTTCGCAACCTTTTTGAGTAAGTATTACGGAATAACAGCCATATCGCTGGACGATATGGAAGTGTCACCTGAAGCGGCTGAAATCGTTCCGAAGAATCTCTGTGAAAAACACTGCGTGGTTCCACTGTCTATCGAAAAAAGTCGTCTATCAGTAGCCGTGGCAGACCCCAGTAATATGGCCGCCATTGACGATTTACGTTTCATTGCAAATCGGGAGGTGACCGCTTTAATAGCTGCAGAATCGAGTATTCGAGCTGCAATAGAGCGTGTCTACAGTGGTTCGACGGACGATTTACAAAAAATGGTGAGCATGGAGAGCCTTGAAAAGGAGGATGGCCCCAGCATTCACGTGGGGGCGGATGTCTCTTCTCACGAAGTGGAAGGCGGGATATCCGCGGGCGAGAAGCCCGTCATCCGATTAATCAATGGCTTGTTTGTGGAAGCGATTAAGCGCAAGGCGAGTGATATCCACATGGAACCCTTTGAGGCCTTTACTCGAGTTCGCTTTCGCATTGATGGCGTTCTTCATGAAATGATGCGTGTTCCACCGCAAATGCGATTGGCTGTTCCGGCCCGAATTAAAGTGATGGCCAATATGGATATTTCCGAAAAGCGCCTGCCTCAGGATGGCCGTATCCAAGTGAGAACCAGGACAAAAAAAATTGATATTCGTGTTTCAACTCTTCCCACTATCCTGGGCGAAAAAGTGGTGATGCGTCTTTTGGATCAGGGGACTACGACACCGAGTCTTTCCGGCTTGGGCTTTGATGAGGAGCAACTGAAGCTTTTCACAAAGGCCGCCTCTCAACCTTATGGCATGGTTCTAGTGACCGGACCCACAGGGAGTGGAAAATCAACGACCCTTTATGCTGCCCTTTCTGAGCTGAATAGCCCGGATATAAACATTTCCACCGTTGAGGATCCTGTCGAGTATAAAATGAATGGCGTCAACCAAGTGCAGATGAAAGAATCCATCGGTCTGAGCTTTGCCTCCGCTCTGCGCTCCTTACTGCGCCAGGATCCCGATATCATCATGGTCGGAGAGATTCGTGACCAGGAAACCGCTGAAATCGCCATCAAGTCTGCGTTGACCGGTCACATGGTTTTTTCAACTCTCCATACTAACGATGCGCCCAGTTCGATTACTCGCCTGCTTCACATGGGTGTGGAGCCTTTTTTGATCACGGCCGCGCTTACACTCGTTCAGGCACAACGCCTTATCCGAGTCATTTGCCCAAAATGTGCCGAGCCGGATACTCAAGTCACGGTGGATGAGGCAGTGGCGGCAGAAATGCCCAAAGAATGGGCGGATACGTTCCAGCCGAAAAGGGGTAAGGGTTGTGATCACTGTGGCAAAACGGGTTTTAAAGGACGTAAAGGTATATTCGAAGTCATGTACCTGACCGAAAATGTTAGGAACATGGTGATCAAAGGCTCAAATTCCGACGAAATCAAAAAAGTAGCTATCCAAGAGGGAATGCGGACTTTGCGTCAAGACGCCATTATCAAGCTTTATCGAGGAGAAACAACACTCGAGGAAGTCGTCAATAACTCGAGACCAGATGGAGATATTTTAAGATAATGAACCTCCCAACGCTTCTTAAGGCAATGCTCGAAAATAAAGCTTCGGATATGCACATAACGAGTGGCAGTCCTCCGACTTTTCGTGTGCATGGCCAGGTCCTGAGAATTAAATCCAATCCGCTCACTCCTTCGGAGACCAAAGAGCTTTGCTATTCGGTGCTGACGGATTATCAAAAAGCGTTGTTTGAAGAGAATAAGGAACTCGATTTTTCATTCGGTATTCGTGACCTTGCGAGATTCAGGGCAAATATCTATTTTCAGCGCGGAACCGTGGCGGGTGCTTTTCGGCACATTCCGTTTCAAATCCCGAAGCTTCAAAACCTTGGACTTCCCGCCACCGTGGACCAACTGCTCCAGCTTCCGAAAGGTCTTATTCTTGTCACGGGTGCAACGGGATCGGGCAAGACAACCACGCTTGCATCGATGCTTGATGAACTGAATCAGAGTGAGCGCCTTCATATCGTGACGATTGAGGATCCTATCGAATACATCCATGCCCATCGGTCCTGTTTGGTTAACCAACGTGAGGTTGGACAAGATACCATGTCGTTCAGTTTGGCTCTGAAAGCGGCGCTTAGAGAGGATCCGGACGTCGTGATGGTGGGTGAAATGCGTGATCGGGAGACGGTAGAAACGGCACTGCTGCTCGCAGAAACGGGCCACCTCGTTCTGAGCACTCTTCACACCAACAGTGCGTATCAGACTATCAGCCGAATCGTGCAAGTGTTCCCAGCGGATAATCAAGACCAGGTTCGGATGCAGCTGTCACTGGTGCTTGAAGGCATTATCACCCAAGCACTGGTTGAAGGTGCGGATGGGGCTGGTCGTGTGTTGGCTTGTGAACTGATGATACCCAACCCTTCGATTCGAAATCTAATCCGCGAAAATAAGCTCCACCAAATTCCCTCCGCTATGCAACTGGGACAGGATTATTCAGGGATGGTTACATTTAATCAGTCTCTCATGCAGTTGGTGCGAAAAAGATTGATTTCCCCGGAATCGGCATTGGAGACGACGTCTGACAGAGACGACCTGATCAAACAGCTCGCGGATTTGCAGCGCAAAGCGAGTTAACCTTTTGAGAGACTAAATGGCCCACAAGTACGCCTATGTCGGGATCACACGCAGCAATCAGAAGGTGAAGGGGGAGGTTGAGGCCCATGATGATTTGGAGGCAAAGCTCAAACTTCGTGGAATGAGCATCCGGGCAACCTCGCTTAAGAGATCGTCCGGGCTGAATATGAACATGCAGTTATCGTTCGGTCCTCCCATCGACTTGAAAGGGTTGTTGGTCTTTACACGGCAGTTTTCTTCACTGATTGATGCTGGCGTACCGGTAGTCCAGGGTCTGGATATTCTCGCTCAGCAAGAGAAGCGCCCGGGGTTTAAGAGCATCCTATTGAAGGTGAAGGAGGATATTGAAAGCGGGGGTTCTCTGGCGGACGCGTTATCAAAACACCCAAAAGTTTTTAATGAAATGTTTGTGCGGATCGTTGAGGCAGGGGAAGTGGCTGGAAGTCTGGATGAGGCGTTCAGGCGACTGGGAACTCAAATTGAAAAACTGGATCGTTTGCGGGCAAAGGTGAAATCGGCGCTAATGTATCCGGTGATGACGTTACTCGTTGCCGTAACCGTAATGATTTTCCTTTTGGTCAAGGTTATTCCGGAAATATCGAAACTGTATGGTGACAATAATGCAAAATTGCCAGAGTTGACGGTACAAGTGCTTGCGCTTTCTTCCTGGGTGCAAGCCAATTATTTGATTTTGATTGCGGTGATTGTGTCCATTGTCGTCGGGATCATTCTCTTGCAAAAGCTACCGGGTTTTAAGAGAGTCTGGGATCCGTTCATTCTTCATATCCCACTGTTTGGTTCTTTAATCAAACGATCATCGATAGCGAAGTTTACCCGGACCTTGGCAACGCTGGTGGCAAGCGGTGTCCCGTTGCTGGGTGCTTTCGATATCTGTGCAAAAATTGTCTCGAATCTTGCCGTTCGGAGCGTTATCCAGGGGGCCGCTAGAGCGGTGGCAGAAGGCAAAAGTATTGCCGTTGGGCTGGCAAAGAACGCGATTTTTCCACCTATGGTGATTCAAATGGTTTCCATCGGGGAATCCACAGGCAAACTGGACGAATTGTTGTTAAAAATTTCTGAAATCTACGATGATGAGGTTGACGACGCTGTGAGTGCCATAACGGGAATGATTCAACCCGCTCTTATCATATTGGTGGGCGGTATTATCGCATTTCTATTGATTGCAATGTATCTGCCGATCTTTCAGCTTGCGGAAAAAGTAACGGACAAAATGTAACCCATCGGTAGCTCAAAAAGCCGTGATAAAAAAGAATCTCAATAAGTGGAATATACGTTTTTTGGAGGGCCCGCCGTCCGCTGGTCTTAAGGAGGCCATTCAATGGTTGATGCTGGCACGTTTGGCGATCCTCTACGGGTTTTTGACCATCCTGATTACCCAGCAAGTGATAGGCCACGGGATCCTTTTAATTAAAGAAGTGGTGACCTCTTACAGTATTCTTGCGGCAGGGTTTGCATTCAATCTGGCGACCGCTTTTTTTGTCGAGAGACTTCCGGCCCGTTGGTGGATAGCGGGTATTCAGATACTTTTCGACTCGCTGATTGCTTCAGGATGGATTTATGTTGTGGGTGCCAGGGACAGTGTATTTGCACTGCTGTTCTTACTGCAAATTCTGCTTGTGGCATTAGTCTTTTACAAGAGAGGGGCATTGTTCGCGGCTATTTTGGCAAGTGTTCTTTACGGAGCGCTATGTACTCATGCAGCCGGCAGCTATTGGAATTGGGGCATATACACCGTAATCTTTATGATGCTGGGTCTGGTTGGCGGGTACCTCAGTGAAGAACTGTTGAGGACGTCACAAAGCTTAAAAGAAAAACAGAAAAAAAT
>JACQOU010000294.1 GCA_016207775.1 Deltaproteobacteria bacterium | reverse complement strand
TCAGTTTCATCCTGAAGTGGCCCATACTTCTATCGGGGCAAAAGTCATATCCAACTTTTTATTTGGTATTTCAAAGCTGGAGCGTGACTGGAAGATGGACGATTTCCTGCTTTCAAAATCGGAAGCAGTGAAAGCACTGGTTGGGCAGGATGAAGTGATAGGCGGTGTCAGCGGAGGAGTGGATTCGTCGTTACTTGCGGTATTTTTGGGGCGTGTTCTGGGGAAACAATTTCATCCGGTACTGGTTGATAATGGACTTTTGCGACAAAACGAGGCGAAGGAGGTGTCGGATTTCCTTACCCAATTGGGGGTGCGGCTTCAAGTCGTTAATGCGAGAAGTTTTTTCCTGAATCGTCTGGCTGGAGTGTCCCACCCGGAGAAGAAAAGAAAAATAATTGGAAAAGCTTTCATTGAGATTTTTGAAAAAGAGTGCCGCAAGCATCGAAAAGCGAAATTCCTGGCGCAGGGTACGTTATATCCTGATGTCATAGAGAGTTGTTCAGTACGTGGTCCCAGTCACACGATAAAAACACACCATAATGTGGGTGGCCTGCCCAAAAGGATGAAGCTTGAGCTCATTGAGCCCTTTAAAGAGTTGTTTAAAGACGAAGTGAGGGCGTTGGGTACAAAGATGGGAGTACCCGAGCCCATCCTGGGGCGGCATCCATTTCCGGGCCCTGGCCTTGCGGTACGAATCCTTGGGCCTGTCACAGAAGACCGGCTCGATTTATTGCGAAGAGCGGATGCGATATACATAGAGGAACTTAAGGCGCATAAACTTTATGACGATATCTGGCAGGCATTTGCGGTCTTATTACCCATTAAGGCAGTCGGAGTGATGGGGGATTCAAGAACTTACGAAGCGGTAGTGGCACTTCGAGCAGTGACCAGCCGTGATGGCATGACGGCTGACTGGTATCCGTTTGAGAAAAAGGCATTGGGGCGCATGGCCAATCGCATTATCAACGAAGTGCGCGGCGTAAACCGCGTTGTCTACGACATCTCTTCAAAACCGCCTGCTACCATTGAATGGGAGTAGACGTGCTAAAACCTAGATACCCTCTGCATATGCACGTGTCGTAAGTTTGTGGTTAGAAGTTCGGGATGTCGTATTAAGTGAGCCCACCAAAAATTAAAACCCTCCAATGAACGATGGGCGGTTAGATTGACCATTCGCTTATTTGGCCTGTTTGCAAGCGATGCAGAGTATATTTCGGGCTGGTTTGTTAGCTTGTGCAGAAAAAAATGGATGTTTGCTCGCCAGTGAGGAATGAGCATCTTAGGAGATGTCTTTTGTCGAAATGTCCAATACTGCTCCGCCTTCACGCTAACGTGAATAAGTTGGAAAATGAAACAACAAGAAATAAAAACTGCCAGGATTGGGCGTTTATATTGAGACAGCGGTAGACCGATAAAAAAAAGAAAGAACAATGGCACGGTCGGTACGAGATACCTTGGGCCGAAGGCGCTCCCGCCGGTAGGCGAGAGCCATTTGGCATGAATAGCAATCATCGCTGCTATCGAAAGCACAAGACACCCGTCCAGTTCCGTGCAGGTTCGACGCCAGAGTTTCCATGCCAACGCAAGGACGCAAAGACAGAGTACGGGATTAAAATAAAATAGTCCTGTGGCAGGAGCGAAAAGCTGTACCCAAACCCCATTCCAAAAAGGGGTGGTCCAGGCAGAACTGTGGAAAGTCATGACTTCTTTGGAGTAGCCAGTCGCTAGAAAGGATCCCCAGACCAGCCGCGCGAGGCAGGCCGTTAAAACGATAGCTATCAGTAGGGGCCCATAAAGAGAAAAAAGAGTTTTCTGCCCTCGAACGCGGAGGGCCTGTTTGGTTGCAAGCCACCATGCTGGAATGACAGCGAGTACAAGAACTGGCTTACTCATCAGAAGGAGAGCTGAGCAAAGTCCAACCATAATAAAGTAAATGTTCTTGAAGCGAGATTCGCGGGCCAGCAATGGCCACGCGTAAGCCCCGAGAATGCATAAGGCGTGCAAAGGATCACGGTGTGAACTTTTCGCGTACACGAACAGATAGGTGGAAAAACCCGCCGTTAAGGAGACGATTAATGAGAGGCGGGTGGAATAACCGACAAAGCAAAAGATTGCAAAGAGCAGAGTCACAATACAAGCAGTCACCAAGCCATTTACACAGGACACAAGAAATATTCTGAGTAAGTGTTCACCGAATCCTGTGTATTTCGAAATCAGTTTAGCTGCCACAATCGGGCCAATATAAATAAGCGGCATGGCAAGACCTAGCTTGCTATACGTGTTTGCCCCAATGCGTCTATAAAGCATGGGTTCGGGGTTAGGGACTGAAACAGCTAGAGTATGTTGCTCCACCATTGCTCTTGCGGTCTCTATGGATGCGTCGGCATCGATAGTATCCACATAACCTGACGCGCACAAAAAATATGCGGCGCAACAGGCGGCAAAGAAAATGAAAATCCGCTTTCTGCGCTTTGAGTGGGCAGGATGCAAGTGGGCAAGATGCACGATGGCTTCATTTTACCATCGGCTTTCTCTTTATCCTTACAATCATTAAGACGATACGTAATTGGGAGGCCGTCTCATATGCTAGCGTTTCTAGTACATTTTTACTATGCAGCAGAAGTTTACACAGTCCTTCTCCTGTGGTTAGTTACGCCACTGGGCTTTTACCTTTGTTACCGGTTTTTCCAAAGTCATTATCAAATGTTTTCGCCACCGCTAGCAATTGCCGTTGCTGGTACTGGCAATCCCGTCACTCCTGTGGACCAGGCGGCTGCGGGCAGCAATTCAGAATCTGTCGACGGCCAGCACAAAACTGAAAAACCGGAAAAACAACCACAAGAAGAAAACGAAGGAGCGGCTGATGCCTCAAATTGATCAGTTGTTGAAAGCGGCTGTCGCTTCAAAAGCTTCCGACCTGCATCTGGCGTCCTGTGCTCCGGCAAGGTTACGTGTGGATGGGGATCTGATTGCATTTGATATGCAGCCACTCGATTCAGCGACTTTGGAAAATATGCTTTTTGAAATTTTGACAGATGATGAGAAAGCCAGGCTGCTCAAAGCTTTTAATATCGATAGAAGCTATAGCCTGCCAGGCGTAGGGAACTTTCGAGTTAATATGTTTTACACTCGAGTGGGGATTGCGTCGGTTATCAGGACGATTCCGTCAAAGATACCGGAGCTGGAAAACCTTGGATTACCCGCTGCTATTTCAACGTTTACAGAACTCCCCAAGGGACTGGTGCTCGTTACCGGTCCGACAGGTTCCGGCAAGTCGACAACATTGGCAGCAATGATTGATGTGATTAATCGTAAATACCCCTATCACATTCTTACCGTCGAGGATCCTATCGAATTTGTCCATGAGAGCAAACAATCGCTTATTAACCAGCGCGAGATTGGGAACCAATGCCACACTTTTGCGGATGCACTGAAGTACGCACTGCGGGAAGATCCCGATGTTATCCTTGTCGGTGAAATGCGTGACTTGGAAACGATTGCGCTTGCATTAACAGCGGCTGAAACTGGGCATCTCGTATTTGGCACGCTCCACACACGCGGAGCGGGGGCTTCAGTGGATCGGATTATTGATTCCTTTCCTGCAAACCAGCAGGCGATGATACGTGCCATGTTGTCTGAATCTTTGGCAGGTGTGGTGAGTCAGGCCTTACTCAAACGTGCGACAGGAAGTGGAAGGGTGGCGGCAGTTGAAATATTGGTAGTGAACCACGCAGTAGCCAATTTAATTCGTGAGGGTAAGACTTTCCAGATCCCTTCAATTATCCAAACAGGAAAAAAAGAAGGCATGCTTTTGATGGATCAACATATCTTAGAGCTTGTGGACAAAGGGGTGGTTTCGCCCTCAGAAGCTGAAGCGTATATGGAGGATCCTTCTCCGCTTGCATCCAGGAAGAGCCGCATGGGCGCAAGCACCGTTCCTTCCGTAGGCAGCTCACGCCCCCCCAGCAAAATTCTTAAACCGATTGTGCCCACTCAGCCGCAAACCCAAGCAAAACCGGCGAGTCCACCTCCTGCCACTAAACTTCCGGGGGGACCCGTCAAGACGCCTCAGCCGGTAGCAACTTCTAAAGCATCCGCGACGGTTAATCCACCGCCTATTGCCGTACCCAAATCAAATGGCCCCGGACCCGGTGTGCCTGAAGTGGCTCGTAAGCCACCTCCTTTACGGCCGGGTGCTATGCTTTCGGTCGCAAAAGCAGCGCCACAACCGCCTCCTGTTGTTGAACCGCTGGCCATAGAACTTTCTGAGCCTTTGGCAGACCAACCGGATAATCAACCGCCTTTGGAGGAGAACTCTGAAGCAAATGTTATTGAAATGAACACATTGGAGTCGGAGTTGCAGTTAGACAGTTTGGTTGATGATTTGCAGTCCGATAGAGAGTTTGGGAACGAGTCTGAGGGGCCGCTTGAAAATTCTGGCGAGGATGTTTTGGAGCTGATGGTGCCTGAAGCGGCTTATGAAACACGCATCGAAGAAAAAGAGCAAACAGGTACATTTGATATTCCACCGCTTCATCAGGCTCCGGTAGCAGCTCCAAGGCCGAAAACAGATTCTCCGGCTGCGCCGGTTCTGGCAGTCGCTCCAAAGCCAAAAACAGAATCTCCCGCTTCGCCGGCCAAGCCGGCGAAATCCAATTTGCCTCCGCCACCTCCACCGGCGAGTTTTAGGAAGAAAACTGGATAGTGTTCTACTTTTTTTCCTGGGTATGCACGCTTATGACTGACCGCTCCCCACTGGAATTGTTGTAGTTGAGAGAAGCCACTAAAGGCTTTCGCCATACCAGCCGATGAATTGTTAAGAAATCTTCACAATTCAAATTAAGAGGCTATATGAGAGTCCTGGTGACGGGAAGTTGCGGTTTAATTGGGAGCGAAGCGGTTCATTATTACGCATCCCGCAAAAACGAAGTTTGGGGGATCGATAACAATATGCGCCGATATTTTTTTGGACCTGGTGGCGATACGGGTTCGATGCGCAATATTCTTTCCGCCTCCTTTCGTAATTACACGCATAAGGAGATTGATATACGGGATCGAGCTTCCGTCTTAGAAGTTTTTCGTGCCGTCAACCCTCATTTCATAATCCACACCGCTGCCCAGCCATCCCATGATTGGGCTGCCAAAGAGCCGTTTACGGATTTTGATGTCAATGCCTGTGGAACGTTAAATTTATTAGAAGGCTTGCGTCAGTTCTGTCCCAATAGTGTCTTTGTTTTTTTGAGTACGAACAAAGTATATGGGGATGCTCCTAACCATCTTCCTTTAGAAGAAATGGAGATGCGCTACGAATACGACGTGAAAATGCGTGGCAGGGGAATCGATGAGAATCTGAGTGTGGACGGATGCCTGCATTCTATTTTTGGCGCTTCCAAACTTGCAGCGGACATTATGGTACAGGAATATGGCCGTTATTTTGGCCTAAAGACAGCCGCTTTTCGGGGTGGTTGTTTAACGGGAAGCCGCCATGCGGGCGTCGAGTTGCATGGTTTCGTATCGTATCTGGTTGAATGTGCAGTCAGAGGCAATCGCTATTCAATATTCGGCTATAAGGGGAAACAGGTTAGGGATCAGATAGATTCTTCTGACGTCATACAAGCTTTGGAATTATTCAGGCAAAATCCGAGAACAGGCGAATATTACAATTTAGGCGGGTGTTATGAGAATAGCGCTAGCGTCCTTGAGTTGATAGCCAAACTGAAAGAGCGGTTTGGCCTTACGGTTCTTTCGACCTATGTGGATCAGGCTCGTAAGGGAGATCACATTTGTTATTATTCGGACATGAGCAAGTTCAAGAAACATTACCCCGAATTCCGAATACAAAAAAGCCTTGACACTATTCTTGAAGAGATGGTCATTAGTGCCCAAGAAAAACTGACTAAAAAAGCCGCGTAGCTCATGTGTGCTGTCGCAAATAAAATGGATGCTATCGACCTTAGCCCGGTAGAAGTGCGCTCCAGTTTTTCGCCGGAAGCTCGTCAATATTTCGACTCGATTGCAGCCCGCTACTCTTCCTGGCGCAGCAAAATGGCGTACTATGTGGAGCATACCAGTAGTTTTCTCAAATCGGCTATTCCACCCAATCAAAAGGTGCTGCTGGTGGGTTGTATTGCGCCTGATATTCTCATTCAGCTTAGCCCATCGGTGGGAGTCGGATTGGATATCAGCCCTAAACTCATCGAGTTGGCTCGTGCGAGTAATCGCGATGCCCGAATTTCATTCCATTGTGCTGCACCCGAAGAATTTCATTCAAATGAAAAGTTTGACTATGTCATTGTGTTAAATGCCGTCGACCACAGCTGCGATATCTTGATGCTCATTAACAGCTTGAAGGAATTCGTTCATGAAAATTCCCGCATCATTCTTTCAATGCTCAATCCCCTTTGGCATCCCGCTATCCGTCTTGCATCCTTCTTAAAGATAAGAATTCCCGATTACAACCGTAATCTAATCCCAAGCAGGGTTTTAAGTACGGCCTTGGAAATCAAGGGCTTCAAAGTGAATGGGGTGTTCCGACGGATACTGGTCCCCAAGAAAATTCCTCTGCTGTCCTACCTTTTTAACCAGTATTTATCGAGGCTTCCCCTGTTCAACGGCCTTGGGTTTATCCAATATGTAATGGCTAAGCCCCTTCAAACCGAGAGAAAGAAACTGAGCTGTTCGGTCATCGTTCCTTGCTACAACGAGGAAGCGAACGTGGACGAATGTGTACGCAGGATTCCCAATATGGGTTCCTTCACGGAGGTCGTCGTTGTTAACGATGGATCAAGAGATCAGACGTTGGCCATTGCTAGCAATATTGCTCTCCGAGATTCCCGAGTACAAATCGTCAGTTTTGAAAAAAACCATGGCAAGGGAGCAGCCGTGCTGGCGGGTATCAAAAAAGCAACGGGTGATGTGGTTATGGTCTTGGATGCCGACATGACCGTTCCGCCGGAAGAACTGCCAGATTTTTACGATACGATCGATTCAAAGACGGCTGAATTTGTTTCGGGTACCCGATTTCTTTACCCGATGGAAAAACAAGCCATGCGGTTGGCAAACTATCTTGGGAATATATTATTTTCCAACCTTGTTCAGATTATCGTGGGCACTCACTGTACCGACACGCTTTGTGGCACCAAGGCGATGTTGAGAGCTGATTTTACGAATCTTGTACTTGAGGACAACAGTTGGGGTGATTTTGACCTTATCTTCCATGCAGCAAACCTGAAACTTAAGTCGGTTGAGATCCCGGTGCACTATAAAAGTCGAGTTGCCGGAGAATCAAAAATGCGTGCATTTAAGGCCGGAACTCGATTCCTCAAGCTTTGCCTCAAAAAATGGGCGCAGTCCACCTAGTACACATACCGTGACAGGAAATCAGAATAAAGTTTTCGTATGGAATTGGCTCGGACGCTGGTTTGGTTTCCCTGACAAGTTTTCAGCCCACCTTTGGATTGGGTTAGCCGTCCTGATACTGCCTCTCAGTTTCTACCTCCGCTTCCATTTTTTATCTAACCCCGTCATTGAACCCCACCCTTGGCGGCAATCACAGACGGCTTTATCGATATATTACTTCTTTAAGAGTGGCATCAGTCTGGATTATCGCTCGCCGTTGTCCGGTAAGCTTTGGAACTACGTTCATGAATTCCCTCTTTATCAAGCAGTGGTTGCTTCGGTGATGCGTACGGGGCTGACATTGGAAATTGCCTCCCGGCTCGTGACGCTATTCTTCTTTTTCGGTGGAGCGCTGCTCGTGTTCTTGCTCGCCAGAGATTATTTGGGTAAGCATGCTGCCACATGGACAGCACTTTTCTATCTGGCGTCTCCGTTCAATGTGATTTTTTCAAGGGTCTGCTTAATTGATTTTCCCACGCTTTTTTTCATGCTTTTGTTTGTCTGGCTGTATTTGAAAATAACGAAGAACTCGGTGGGATCTGTGTGGCTCCTCATGTTGGCAACCTTGAGTGGCTTGATTGCCGGGGCCATGAAGGTGACGGTTTGGTATGTGCCAATCGGACTGCTTTTTCTCTACACGTTAGTTAAACTGAAGCAGTCTCCGCAGCAGCGAGGTTTTTTGTCTCTGTGCCTTGCCTCTCTCCTTTTTCAGCTTATCGTGGTTGCCTCCTGGGTTTTTTGGGCCAATAAGATGCGTGGATGTACGGGCATTGTTGTTCAAACCGGCTGGTTTTTTGGCGGTTTTGCGGAGCGTTTGAATGTATGGAAATGGAAAGAGATTGGTACGTATATTTTCCGGAATATTTTGCACGATTGGATGGTGCTTCCCTTCTTAGCGGGTATTTTCTTAGCTGGGGAACGAAAGGGATGGATCGGCGCTGCTGTGGCCATAATCGTTCTGCCGATTATGGTGATGTTCAATATTCATTGGAAACATGATTACTATTTGATTGCCCTTGTTCCTTACATTATTGCCATAGCCGGCTTGGGCATGAGCCGGCTTCTGGAAATGTCCCTACGAACCAAAGCTCTTTGGCTTGGGATGATGATTGCATTGTTTAGTTACCGGTTTCCGAAACTGTCTGCCGTTTACGGGCCTATCTTTCACGATTATCGAACAGCGCTTAATGAACCCTGGGCCGTACGTGAGCTCAGTTCAGAAAAAGACGTCATTTATATGGATGGGCGTGATGGGCGTCTTGAGATACCGCTTTATTCACAGAGGCTGGTAGCTACTTTTCCTGAGCAGACTGTGAACCATTTAAATCCTTCGCTCTTCAAGTTTGATGAAGGGTTTGAACGAATGGAATTACTGGCACCCTATCCGACCGTATGGATTGTAGGAGATGCTTCGTATTACATGTACCGGACACAGCCAACGGGTCCTTTCAACTTTAATATCCAAAAGCAAATGGGTGTCAGCGATTTGCAAATCCAAGCGCCAGCCGGCCGTATTGCTTTTGGCCAATCTCTTCGAACACGTGTGTGCGGTCAGAAGACCAGCAAAACCTACCAGCTTGAGCAGGGCGCGGGCCTTGTCGGAGTGTATTCGATTTCAAAAGCCACCTGGCTCATCTTTCCAAAGCGGAGCTATTTGTATCTGCCATCCCACTCAGAGTGGGGCTGCGATTTCGAAGTCAGCCTCATTCGTGATACAAGACACGCGTTGTAGTCCCTTCCAACAAAGCTCTTGCCTATGGAAATGACGCGGCATTGAGCTCTGATTTTCGTTCAATTGCCCACTCTTTCACAAGTTATTACACTGGCATGTGTTTTAGGCAGCCTTGAGACTGATTCCTTTTGCTCTGCTGGCAGCCCTGAGATCGTCAATCGTTGCATTCAGCCTTATACCCATCAACTCCGCTACCAGCACTCTGACGAGCATTTCATAGGGGGGAGGAAGTCTTTTTTCAACCTCCTTGCCCCATTTCAAAACTGTATTCCGACTAATACCGAGCTGATTAGCGATTGCTTCATTAGACAGGCCAAGGGCACTTTTCATAATCCTAAACTCGGCACCACGCACTGGAATCTTATTCCTGATCAACGCTTCACTTACAAGCTTTTCCAGCGCTCGAGGCTCCATATCTATCACTTCTCCAAAATCTGTCTGCTTAATTGGAATATTCGTAACCGTGATGTAAGTTAACCCTCCAAAATTCTTGATCGTCGTTTTTTTCATATTTGTTCCTCACAAAAAACAGTAACAATAATCACCTTTCCTCTGACCGCAGCCGATACCATTAACTTTTCCTTCCATGTGCTCAGTCCGGTAAGGAGATATGTGTCATTTTTCTTCTGATATAGGATCGATCTCAGTGTTTTAGCCACCTCGACAATATCCAATTCAGAAATAAATCGCTCATTCATTCTCTCGCGTGCGTGGACTGTCAGCACGAAATTTCCTGCCCTTATCTCCTTGAGGATGAACTTTTCTCGCTGGCTCACTGAAAAGAACCATTGCACAAATATATGCAATAGTCAATATAGAGGATCAGCGGTCAAAATCTTCTGGAAGCCCGACTTTTTTAGCAAGCTTGCTGCCAAGCTCCCGAAATACGATCTTCTTTGATACGTTCGCTTATCCGAACACGGATGAAATATACTTATAGGCAAATAACTTCATAAAAAGTGTGTGGCTAAAGTTTTACCCCATATAGGGTAAACCGGTTGCATTTTTACCCTATTTGGGGTAGCAACAGGGACGAGAGTAATTCATGGGTTCTGACATCATGCTCGAAAAGTTAGCTGATCCTGCGCTTTTATTCATAGAAAGGCTACGGCTAGCCGTAGAGGTGGAGCTGGACTATTGGGAAGACTGGCGCGTTAGCCCAAATCTAACTGAGCATGAATTCAGAAGTCTCGTGAATCATATTCCTTCCGACACAGCCCCGACATGGGCTGATCGAAAGAGTAGTGCCGGCCCCCATGGGACGACAGGCGAGACGAAAGTCTTCATGTTTAACTTCGATGTGAAACTTTTCAGCAGACGGTCGCGATTTTTTGTGAAGGGATATTTTTTTGATGCGGACCGATGCCGGGGCGTCACGATTCAGTCTTTTAGGAAAGTGCCACCGCTCCGTTCGGTGCTACGCAACAGATAGAGGATAGTATATGGAAACATGTGAACACAGTAAGACGTCAAAGAAAGCAATTTCAAGAGAGTTTTTTGGCAAGACTTTTAAAGGGCGGGGAGAGGTCTGTTCTGAATGTGGGGCAATTTTGTGGGATAAGAATTCTCAAAACGCTTTCTACGATTGGGTTTCGAAGCTGGATGATCCTAAAGCCAGGGATAAATTCACGGTGCAGTTCTTTTTGACGAATAAAGCCACGCTTTGCCTGGACAAAATAGTGAAACAATTCCCGGGCTCCGATAAAACAATGATACTGAGAGCCTTAACGGTGATCTACCTCACGGCGGTTGCGCCCTTCCCAGAGTTTGCAGCACACGTTGAGAACATTATGGATAGCGAAGTATTTAAGGATTTGTCACGCGGGGCGAGGGAACAGAGGTACAAGGTTCATTTTAAGCCATTGGTACTGATAGATCTTCAGTCTTGGGCAAAAATAGCGGGCCTTCCGCCTTCAAAGTTCATGGAGGAAGCGATTCTCCGGCTCTTATCCGTATATATCGAAAATAATCCGATATTGAAGGAGTTTTGGAAGTCCACTATTCTGCTGCGGCTTGAACTCATTCTCAAGGCGGCATAAGGGTTATTTAGAGGTGCATTTACAAAAAGGCGTTAACTTTTGCTACCTTCCTGCAGGAAGGTTGGCGAGTGGGAACTTGCTCTCTTGGCGAGCTTTGAAAAGAAAAGTCAGACGGTTGCGGGCGAGTAGAGAGGGTTAAGACGAGAGTGCTTGGCTAGTTTTGTCGCGGGCAGATACAGATTTTCTTTCTGACTTAAACCAATCTTTTGAATTAAATCGCATTCGAAAAAGCTCAGCGATTGTTTCCCTGTATACCTTGAGCCTTTTTGAGGACCAGCTTGAGACGCCTGCCCTTCGTGCATAGAAAGTGACCGGATGTTCGAAAATAGGAAATTTCTTCAGCTTTGCTGCAAGCATGAGTTGCCCGTCGAGCGTAAAGGTGTGAGATAAAGGGAAATCAATCTGCTTGATGAAGCTGGAGGGGAAAATTTTCGGAAGTCCATTGATGTCCACGATATTAACGCCAAGAATGCGACGAGTGAGTCCGGTGTAAACCGATGACACGAAGCGAGTTTGCTTGCCGTCCATACGGACCGTGCGGTTGCCTTTATGAACCGCGAAAGGCTGTTTCAGTGTTTGGTCCCAAACTTTCTGAAGATCCTCTATCGAATACTGCCGATCAGCGGGTATCCAGCCAATGTGTGTGGCTTTTGACGAAGCGGCTTCCAAGCCCTTCTGGATTCCTCCTCCGTAACCTACATTTTTATTCAGCGTGATAATCCGTATCCAGGATTGGTCCTGACGGGCTTGCTCCAGCTCTTTTGCAGACTCATCATAACTTCCGTTGTTGACCAGTACCAGTTCATAGGGACAAATCAAAGGCTGTGAGCGTTTTTCGGCTATTGCTTTCACCAAAGGTAAAATATTTCCAACTTCGTTATAGACAGGGATCACTAATGAGAGGCGATAGTTCATTGCTTAATCATATCTGATCTCAAAAGATTTCAGAACAGATGCTTCAATAGTTTTTCTTTTGACGAGTTCAACCGCTTCTACAGTGGCTCCGCGAGGGCCCTCGTTGCACCACCGAAGGAACGTTTCAATGAGGGTACTCTCGCCATGAGCGGTAATTTCAACTTTGCCGTCGTCCGTGTTACGGACCCATCCTCCAATACCGAGCGACTGTGCTTTGCGCAAAGTGGAGTAGCGAAATCCCACCCCTTGAACACAACCCCGCACAAAAATATGAATTTCTTCAACTTTCATGAGTTTCCTGCTTGTTCAGTTGCCCTGGCCACCCCATGTTGGTGATGAGCTGCGGACATGGTATATAAACCGCTATGGCTCAATCCGTCGACATGAAACATTTGTCCCAATATATCGATCACACTTTGTTGCGTCCAGATGCAACGGAGCCTGAGATTGCTCGGCTTTGTGATGAGGCGCTTGAGTATGGATTTATGTCTGTGTGCGTAAGACAGCAATGGCTCACCCTGGTCAGCAAAAGATTACAGGGCTCTTCGGTCTTACCCATTACAGTCATATCGTTTCCTCACGGTGATGACCCAACCGCTCAGAAGTGCACTGAAGCGCGCAAAGCGATGGATCTGGGTGCTAGGGAAATCGATATGGTTTTGAACCGCGGGCTTGTTAAACAGAAAGACTATGCGGCCCTTTATGAGGATATTTTCAAGGTCATCGAGGTTGCGGGAAGTATTCCAGTGAAAGTAATTCTGGAAACGAGCGAGCTCGATGAACATGAAAAAGTTATTGCGTGTGCGATTGCGAAGGCTGCGGGGGCGTGTTTTGTTAAAACATCGACGGGATTTTCGAAGGCGGGTGCGACTGAAAGTGATATCAAACTGATGCGAGCTGTCGTGGGAAGTGAAATGGGGGTGAAGGCGAGCGGGGGCATTCGAACGCGTGAAGACGCCTTAAGGATGCTCCAGGCAGGTGCAAGCCGTTTAGGAACTTCAGCTTCAGTGAAGATTGTGCAGCCGTAATACAGACTATCCAGTGGCCGGATGAGTAAACGAGGAGTGAGCGTGAGAATTCTTTGTTTGGTTGCCGATGGCTTTGGTGTGGGTGAAGCGCCCGACGCTTCAAAATACGGGGATAGGGGATGTAATACGCTTGCCCATGTCGCCGAAGCGGTAGGGGGTATTCGCTTGCCTGCTCTGCAGAGGCTGGGGCTTGGAAATCTTGGGGATTTTAGAGGACTCGCAAAAACGGATTCTCCGCTTGCGCTCACTGCGCGGCTTACCGAAAGAAGCGAGGGAAAAGACACCACGACGGGGCATTGGGAGATTGCAGGCGCTGTTACAGAAGTGCCTTTGGCGCTGTTTCCAAACGGTTTTCCGGATGGGCTGGTTGAGCACTTTGTCCGTGAGGCTGCCATTCCAGGAGTGCTTGGAAATAAAGCGGCAAGCGGGACACAAATAATCGAAGAGCTTGGTGAAGAAAGTATACGAACCGGAAAACCTATTCTTTATACGTCAGCCGATTCCGTCTTCCAAATTGCTGCTCATGAAACGGTCTTTGGGCTTGAGCGTTTGTATAAAATCTGTGAAGTGGCTCGCCGGATTACACTTCCTCTGAACATTGGGCGGGTGATCGCGAGGCCTTTTGTGGGTGAGAAGAAGGGGCAGTTTAAGAGAACTGAAAGGCGCAAGGATTATTCCATTGCACCTCCGCCCAATTGCCTGGATATTCTTCAGGCCCATGGAGTTGAGGTGTGTTCTGTCGGTAAAATAGACGATATTTTTAATTGCCGTGGTATTACCCTGAGTCGTCACACCGGAAACAATGCCGACAGCCTCAAAGCCTCACTGGATTTATTGATCAAAAATAGGAACCACGATGCTTTTATTTTTGCCAATCTCATTGATTTTGACATGATTTACGGACACCGCCGTGATCCACGTGGATATGCCAAAGCACTGGCGGATTTGGATGCATTTCTGCCCCAGTTGCTTGCCGAGCTTAGCCCGGCAGATTGTCTTGTCTTGACGTCCGATCATGGCTGCGATCCCACGTTTCGGGGGACCGATCACACACGAGAATTCGTGCCGATGCTGGCCTACTGTGCGGGTTTTCCAGGGAAGGATTTGGGTGTGAGGGACTCTTTTGCGGATATTTCGGCATCCCTTCTGAATGCTTTTGGAATCGTCCAATCGAATATCCAAACTTCGGGGGTTAGCTTTTTGCCATGCAAGCCAAAGAATTAATACGAAAAAAGCGTGAGGGTTTGGAGCACAATCCAAAAGAGCTTGCCACACTCGTCGACACCTTTCTTAAAGGCGAACTCAAGGACTACCAGATGGCTGCCTGGTTAATGGCGGTGTTCTTTAAAGGCTTATCGGCAGCCGAAATGCACACCTTATTACAACTGATGTGGAAATCAGGGAGCACTCTGCCGAGGCGTCACCGCAACGATTATTGGATCGATAAGCACAGTACCGGTGGGCAGGGTGATAAGACTTCTATCATCCTGGTGCCATTGGTAACCGCGGTTTTGCGTCGGCTTTTCGGTCCCCACTGTGCCAGAATTCCGATGGTATCGGGCCGAGGGCTGGGTCGTACGGGAGGCACTCTGGATAAACTCGAATCCGTCCCGGGATTTCGTACCGATCTTACTCTTGATGAGGCAATGGCCCTGTTGGAGAACAATGATTTTTTTATGATGGCGCAAACCGCCGATTTTGTGCCGGCCGATCGGCTTCTTTATTCACTTCGTGATGCCACGGCGACCGTCGATAGCATCCCGCTGATGGCCTGCAGTATTTTAAGCAAGAAACTCGCTGAAAATGTTGATGGTCTGGTGCTGGATGCGAAGCTTGGGTGCGGAGCCCATCTGGCCAACCCAGAGGATGGTAGAAAAGTTGCCCGATTGCTCGTCGATTTAGCCAGAGGGGCGGGTGTTGATACGGTAGCCATTTTTTCAAGAATGGACGAGCCGCTCGGATACAAAGTGGGCAATCATTTGGAGCTGGAGGAGTGTGCGGACTTTCTATCGGGAACCCGGCGCGAGCGAGGCCTGCGAGAGGTCGTCCTGAACCTCGCGGGTCTTATGGTAATGTTGGCCAGTAGGAGAAAACTTTCCCTACAAGAAGCTATAGTGGAGTGTGAAAAGGAACTCGAAGAGTGCGTTTGTATGGATGTTTTCCGACAAATGTTTGAATCTCAGGGCGGAAATTGGCATCTTTTTGAGCAAAATAGGGGCATTCTTCGGAGCGAAATGAAATTTTATGTGGCAAAATCTCCATATCCGGGCTACTTACAGTCGATTAATGCGTCTGAGGTTGGGCAGTTGATTAACGAATTGGGGGGCGGGAGAAACGCCAAGGAAGATTCGATTGATCCCTTTGTCGGAATTGAATTTGAGAGAAAAGTGGGCGACCGGATAGAGAAAGGGCAATCGATTGCTACGGTTTATTATCGGAAGCTGGAACAGGAAAAGCTGATCGAGCATAGATTGACTAATGCTTTTACGATCAGTTCATCGGCAATTGCTCAAAGTCCTTGGGTATTAGGAATGGTGGAATGACTGAATCACTGCAAAAATTGAAAGAAGCGAGTAACAAACTTCGAGAGCGAGCAACTGAATTTCCAAAAACCGTCATCGTTTTGGGAAGTGGTTTGAGCGGATTGCTCGAAGAGATAACAGTTGAAACGACTATGCGTTATGAAGAGCTTCCCCATATGAAGCGTTCCACCGTCATGGGCCATCCGGGGAGATTTATTTTTGGAAAATTGCGCAAGACGCCGGTTATCTGCATGGAGGGCAGGCTTCATTATTATGAAGGCTATAGCATGGCCGAAGTTGTGTTCCCATTTCGAGCTTTGGGACTAGCAGGGGCACAAACCTTCATCCTGACCAACGCTGCAGGTGGCCTTCATCCAGGCCTGGCTCCTGCTGACCTTGTCCTGATTCGCGATCACATTAATTTTATGGGTGCAAACCCTCTCACCGGCGAGAACTTCGACGAATTAGGCCCCCGTTTCCCAGACATGAGTTACGTTTATGACCATGATCTTGCCGAAATATTTTTGCAAGTTGCCAAACGTTTTCAAATCCCTCTAAAAGAAGGCGTCTACGTGGGTCTTTGTGGCCCTTCATTTGAGACGCCAGCTGAAATTCGGATGTTCCGGACAATGGGAGGAGATGTGGCGGGCATGTCCACCGTTCCGGAAGCGATTGCTCTCGGTCATATGAAGAAAAGAGTGGCAGCCATTTCGTGTGTGACCAACCTGGCCGCTGGGGTGACTGTGCAGCGGATGGACCATGTGGATGTGCTTGAAACCGCAAAAAAGGTCCAAAAGATTTTTTCAAAACTTTTCGTTGAGGCGATCCAGGCTATAGGCAAGCGCTATGGATGAAATTTTTTCAACCACTGAATTGGGAAAACCTGATCGCAGGCTGATAAGCCTGGCCCTTAAGGCGAAAGAGCGTGCCTATGCACCGTACTCAAAATATCGCGTGGGTTGCGCGATAGTCGATAACAGGGGAAGGGTGCATACGGGCTGTAACATCGAAACCGATTCCTTCTTAGCTGCTGTCTGTGCGGAACGAGTGGCTATCCTAAAAATGATCTCCCGAGGCGAAAAAGAGTGCATAAAAGTCGTGGTTGCCACCTCGTTCGAAGAGCCAGTCTTTCCGTGTGGAGTCTGCCGACAGGTTATCCGGGAATTCAGCCGGGATCCACTCATTATTGCCGTCAATAAGGACGGGACCGCTTACCGAAAAGCAAAACTGTCGGGGCTTTTTCCATTTAGTTACACCGTGGAGCGTCCGCGATGAGTGGCGACGGCGTCATCTACGGAGGGACCGCACTGACGATGGACGGCCAGTCCGCAATTATTCCAAACTCCATTATTGAAGTGTGTGCTGGCAGAATCAAAGCAATCTGTGCCAAAGAGAATTATGTTCCTCCGCCTGGTGTGAAAGGTCTGGATGCAACGGGGTGTCTGGTGATGCCCGGTTTTATTAACGGACATACCCATGTTGGAATGACACTGTTTCGAGGGATTGCGGATGATCTTCCGTTCCATACATGGCTGAACGATCATATCTTTCCCATCGAACGAAAATGGGTCAGCGAAGAACTGGTCGCAACGGCCACGACACTTGCCGCTGCGGAAATGATCCGCTCGGGAACCACCACGCTGAATGACATGTATTATTTAACCCAAGTCGTTGCGAAGACGTTGGATCGGGTGGGGCTTCGGGCATTGTGTGGTTTTGTCGTCATTGAGATCGGCCATGTCGGTAAGCCCACTCAGACGCTGGCGGATTTTGAAATGTTTACTTCGTATCTTGAAAACTTTCCGCTTATTGAGCCGACATTGGCTCCCCATGGACTGTACGGAGTTTCTAAAGAGCTTTTTAGGCAGGTGATCGAACTTGCTAAGAAAAAGGATGTGCTCATACACACGCACTTAGCTGAAACTCAGGAGGAAGTCGACGAGTGTTATCAGAGGCACGGGGTCAGTCCAGTGGAATATTTGGATGGCCTGGGGCTTTGGTCCTGTAAAGTCAGTGCGGCTCATTGTACGTGTCTTTCCGAAAAAGAAATTGAGATACTCGGACGCAACAAAGTGGGGGCCACACACAACCCGGAATCCAACTTGAAGCTGGGAACGAAGATTTGTCCTGTGACTGAACTTCGCGCAGTCGGCTGCTCGGTCGCTTTGGGGACCGACAGTGTGGCCAGTAACAATAACCTGGATTTATTGGCTGAAGCGGGTGTGGCGGCAAGGCTTCAAACCCTGCAAAAAGGTATCGGATCGCTTCGTGCTGAGGATGTTGTTCGGATGCTGACCATTGAGGGGGCTGCTTCCATTGGCATGGCCGACCGGATAGGTTCACTGGAAGTCGGAAAGTCCGCCGATATTATTGCAATCGACGTCAATAATCCCCACGCCGTTCCCTTGTTCAATCCGTATTCCCACCTCGTTTACAGTGCAAACAGTGCGGATGTGAAGCACTCCATGGTGAATGGGAAGGTGTTGATGGAAAACTTCAGGCTTAACACGATTGACGAGAAAGCTCTGCTCAAGCAGGCAAGGGATTGGGGAGAGAGGATAAAGAATTCTAGCTAGGTTGACTCAATTAAAAAACGACAAGAAGTGAGAAAGCGCGGGCTCGTAAGAGCCCACGCTTTTCTTGATAATAACAAGAGAACTATTTTTTCTTAGTAGCATCCGGATGTGGTGCAGCCTTGGTAGCCGGATTGTTTGGCTGTAGTTTTCCTGCCGGTACTGCCGGTGCCGGTGGCTGAACTGGTGGATTTAGTTTTGCTTTCAGAGCCGCAATCTGTTGCTCAAGGCTACTCACTTGACCCTTCAAGCCGTCTCGCTCTTTCTCAACGCCAGCCTTGGCGCTGGTTAATGAACTGACTTGGCCTTTCAGGGTTGCAATCGAAGCATCCCTCGCCGCAATTGTGTTTTTGCCAGCTTCAACGACCGTTTTCAGGTCGTCAATCTTCGCGTTTTGGGTAGCAACCGTCTTATTAAGACCAACAATGGCGCTGGTTAATGAACTGACTTGGCCTTTCAGGGTTGCAATCGAAGCATCCCTCGCCGCAATTGTGTTTTTGCCAGCTTCAACGACCGTTTTCAGGTCGTCAATCTTCGCGTTTTGG
>JACQOU010000293.1 GCA_016207775.1 Deltaproteobacteria bacterium | reverse complement strand
GAATTTCGCCCCCCACTCCAGGTCGAACCTCCTTCAAATGGTCAAAGATTTTTGGCTCAAACACGTAGCGACCGATGACCGCATAGCGACTGGGAGCTTCGTTCGGCTTTGGTTTTTCTACCGTGCGGAAAACACGTGACGGAGACGAGTCCAGTTTTCCGTCTCTGATATCGATAATCCCATAGGAAACTGTGTCTTCCCGCGGGATTTCCACTACGCCAACCACCGAACCCTCAACTTTCCCAGCTTCGTCGACAAGGTGTTTTAAACCCGCCTTCGTACACCCGTCCCATGGTGGGAATATCTCGTCACCCAAACACACTGCAAAGCTCTCATTACCAATAACATGGCGGGCACAATAAACGGCGTGCCCCAACCCCAAGGGTTCCTTCTGTCTTATGGATATCACTTCACATAAGCGACCGATGTTTCGAATTTTTTCCGCTAGCTCGCCCTTACCTCGTTTAAGCAACCAATTCTCAAGATTGGGTGAGGGGTCAAAGTAGTCTTCAAGAAGAGATTTTCCTTTGCTGGTTACGAAAATCACTTGCTCGATTCCCGCCGAGATCACTTCTTCAACAATAAAGTGAACGGTCGGCGTATCAATAATGGGAAGAAGCTCTTTGGGAACCTCTTTGGTAAAAGGAAGGCCTCTTGTGCCAAGTCCCGCAACCGGTATTACAACCTTCTTGATGCTCTTTGCCATAGTATTAATTTGTTTATCAATAATCTTAAGATCATTTCGCTGCCCAGACAAAGTCAAAAGCATTTATTAATCAGTTCGTTAGTTCTGTGGTCATTTCCACACACAAGTCCCCTCCCTGGGGTGTGTTCATTTTGCCGCACAAGTTCAGTCATTTAACTGTTTTGCAAGTATTCCAGCCTTGAGTCTGGGGTGGCGCGTCTGGTATGGGTATTGCTAATGTTAGAGCAACCATGATGAAAAGCGCTTACTTTCAAAATCCGCGCGGCTACCGAATTCAGAAAACTCTCAAGCGGGCTATTTGTTTCGAGGGAAAGGGCCTTCATTGCGGAAAGCCTGCCCGGTTAACCCTTCAACCCGCCGGGCCTAACCATGGCATTCTTTTTGAAAGAACAGATTTGGAAGGATGTCCCCGCATTTTCGCAAGCAGCAAAGCGTTCATTGCAACCGACATGGCTACCACGCTGGGTTATGGTGGCAATAATCAAATCCGAGTTGCAACCGTTGAACACTTGCTCTCGGCTCTGTTCGCCATGGGAATTACCAATGTTGCTGTTAGCATCGAAGGGGAAGAGGTTCCGATTTTAGATGGAAGCGCCGGCCCTTATGTTGAAAGTATCCTGGAAGCGGGGATTCAACCACAGCCCTTTTCTCACCCGGTATTGAGAGTATTAAAACCGATACGGGTGCATCAGGATGGAGCGGTCTGTGAATTGCTTCCTCGAAATCGTTTGAGATTAACGACTTCAATTGATTTTCGTCACCCCTCTATTGGCGTACAAACATTTGCATTGGATGTCACCCCACAGTCCTTTGCTCAGCAAATCGGTAAAGCAAGAACATTCGGCTTTGTTCAGGATGTTGAAAAGCTCCGAAGCAAAAACTTAGCCCAGGGGGCTTCCCTTGATAACGTACTTGGCTTCTCAGAAAACGCGGTTTTGAACCCAGAAGGAATGCGTTTTACCGATGAATGCGTACGGCACAAACTCCTGGACGCTCTTGGGGACTTGGCTTTATGTGGATGCTGGATAGAAGGAGAGTTGGTTAGCTTTCGCGGAGGCCACTCCATTCATCTCACATTGCTTCAGACACTTCAGCACATGCGCTCACACTGGGAGCTCGTACCCTCCGAACCGTTGCGATCGATTAGCGTCGCAGATACTTACCAAGCTGCAGCCTTAGAAATGTAGCATGGTGACGAACGAACCCAACGCCAATCCCACCACATTGCGTGCGTGGACTGTACAGCTGTACCGTGAATACGATCATATTCTTTACACTTACAATCTGAAACTCAGGCAACCAGTCATTCGAATCCACCCTTTGGCAGGCCGATGGGGGGAGTGGCATGGACTGACAAGAACGATCACTATCCACCCCGAACTAATCCACCGATACCCCTGGCATGTGGTCATCGAAATTCTCAAACATGAGATGGCCCATCAGCTCGCCTGGGAAAATCTGGGAGACGACCGACCTCATGGCCCTCGCTTTAGCACTGCTTGTGACCTGCTCGCAGTTGCTGATTGGGCGCGAAGTCCTTCCGGTGAGCTGCCCGCAACTATTCCCGACTGGCACTGTTGCACTCATAATGAGAAAGAAGCGCGCCTGCTTCGAAAAGTGGAGAAACTCCTCGCGCTGGCCACTTCCAGTAACGAACATGAAGCTTTGCTCGCCATGCAGAAGGTACGCGAGCTATATGCCAAATACAATTTGACACAGATTCAAACAGGCGAAACATCCGCCTACGTTTATTCAGTTCTAGGAAAGAAGAAGAAGAGAATTGAAACGGCGGAATCTATGATTTTTTCCATACTGGCTGAACATTTTTTTGTGCAAGTAATCTATGGCCATCTTTATGATGCGAAAGAGCTTTCCGAATTCAGCATTGTGGAGGTTCTTGGCCGGCGAGAAAATGTCTTAATGGCCGAATATGTCTATGAGTTCTTACAAAAGGAACTCGCCTATTTGGCCAAAGAGTACCAAAGAAGAAACGGAAAATTGAAAGGAAGCAAACGTTCTTACATCCTCGGTCTTTTGTCAGGGTTTTCGGAAAAATTACATCAGGCTAAATTGCGCGATTCGACAGTGGGCTTGGACAATGATCAGCCCCGCGCTCTCATTGCTCTTGCAGACGAACAACTCAAGCGTTTCGTCCATTCACGATACCCAAAGCTCAGAAACCGTTTCTGGGGAAACACACATGCCGATCGTGCGGCCTTTAATGACGGAGTGTCCGACGGGAAAAGCATCACTTTGCACCGACCTCTGAGCCATCATCAGGGAAACCGAGGTTTTTTGCTTAACAGATAGCGCAGAAAGTGACGTATGCGTGAGGTCGAATATTAAATTAAATCCTAGCGCAGGGAAGTCCGTAATAGCTCCTGATTAGCCACTCCTCTGCACATGAGCGACGCTTGAAAACGCAATGCCCATTGACCAAATATTTTGATAAACTTTCGGCTCTCACTCGATGCAAGAGTGATGGAACGTGAAGAATGGGAATGCTGTGGGTGTGTAACGCACGTATGATGAAGTCTGTATCGTCACATACCGAGTAAAAGGTATCAAAGGAACCTACCTGTTTAACAAAATCCTTTCTGAATACGTAGAGCCACAAAGAAGTAGGGAATTTATTGATTTTTTCAAGATATTCTAATGTCAATCGCTCGGGAACTTCGAACCAACGTTTCAAAGCGATTGAATATAGTTCAACCACTCGCCCTTCTTCATCGATAACTTCTCCGACTGTACCACCCACTGCGACCTCATTTGGATGATTCTGAAGCCATTCCACACGGATTTTTAGGGAACCAGAAATACACAGGTCGTCGCTGTCAAAAAAGTGAATGTAATTCCCTTTCGCTTTTGATAAACCGAAATTTCGAGCGTCTGCTACCCCTCCATGTTTTTTCCTGAAACAGCGAACCGGCAGATCCTCAACGGTCTCCAAACTTCCATCGTCAGACCCGTCATCCACTACGATGACATCAAGCAAACAATCTTCCGCGAGGATGCTTTCAACTGACTTTCTCAAAAAAGCGCAAGCGTTATGTACAGGAATAATAACGCTCACCAGAGCTCGGTGGCCCACGGTCATGTATTAATCCTTACCTTCTTCGGCTTCATGTAATGTTAGGAACACCCCCTTCAGCACGTTCGTCAAGTTGCCATGCTCCTCCACAAATTTTGACAACTAGCTCCAGGCATTTTAGAAGGGAAAGCTCTAAGAAACTCGGGGGAAAAATGCGCAAAGAAACCATATCGAACGGCACTTCTCCTTTACCCAAGGCAAAATTTCCACCTCAAATCAAATACATTGTGGGTAACGAAGCTGCCGAGCGCTTTAGCTTTTACGGCATGAGGGCCATTTTAGTTGTCTTCATGATTCAATATTTGCTCATGCCCGAAAGCGAATCCAAAGGCCTCTATCACCTTTTTGTCAGCGCTTGCTATTTCACTCCCCTTTTGGGCGGCTATCTCGCCGACAGATATTGGGGCAAATACAAGACCATTATGTTGTTGTCCCTTTTCTATTGCGCGGGCCATGCAGCGCTTGCTCTGTTCGATGGCAAACCGGGAATGTACGCAGGGCTTGCGTTGATTGCTTTTGGGGCCGGGGGCATTAAGCCGTGCGTTTCTGCGAATGTCGGCGACCAATTCACAAAGGAAAATAGCCATCTCATTAAAAAAGTTTTTGATCTGTTTTACTTTGCTATTAATTTTGGCGCTTTTTTCTCCACGTTACTCATTCCAAAAGTCCTCAGTGTGTATGGTCACCGATGGGCATTCGGAATTCCGGGCATACTGATGGGCATAGCCACATTGGTTTTTTGGATGGGGAGAAAGCAGTATGTTTACGTCCCCCCAACTGGCAAGCAAAATGCAATGCACTTTGTTCCTATTGTATTGCACTGCCTGGCAAGGATTGGGAGCAGGAAGGGTGCACATTGGCTGGATTGCGCACGTGAAAAATTTCGTGAAGACCAGGTGGAGGGGGCAAAGGCCGCAGTTGCTGTTCTTAAAGTATTTGTCTTGGTCGCTATGTTTTGGTCACTGTACGATCAGACCGCATCGACTTGGGTGATTCAGGCTCAAAGAATGGATCGGGCCGTTCTGGGACATGTAATAGAAGCCGCCCAGATGCAAGCACTCAACCCCATCTTCATTATGATCATGATTCCTATCTTCAGCCTTGGACTCTATCCACTTGTTGAAAAAATGGGCGTACGGGTTACCTCATTGCGAAAAATGGGATGTGGGATGATTCTCATTGCCGTTTCTTTTGTTTGGGCGGGATTTTTGCAAATCGCCATTGATGCGGGTCAATCGGTCAATATCGCTTGGCAATTTTTCCCGTACTTACTTCTCACGGCAGCTGAAATTCTGGTGAGCATCACAGGGCTTGAGTTTGCCTATACGCAGGCGCCAAAGGAGATGAAGAGCACACTGATGAGCTTTTGGCTTCTCACGATTATGGCAGGCAACATGCTGACCGCAGTGATTTCCTATCTAAACAAATTCCCTGGTGCCTTAGAATTTTTCTTTTATGCCACCGTGATGGGCGTCGTTTCTCTCATTTTCGTTTGGGTCGCTACGAATTATAAAGAGCGTAATTATCTCGTATCCTAATCGACCCTAGCCTCTATCCAACCCCGCACGGTGAACCCGTGGTTGCTGCATTTCCGGGCGAGGTATCCACAATCTCGAATTCCTATTCCAACTTTTTAGCACCTCAAAATCCCTGCGGATAGCGGCCACCGTTGTGTCACTGATACGAACAAAGCCTCCCAAAGCCTGCCAATCTGCAGTGAGACGCAGCACCCAACGATCACCTAACACCCGTTCCATTCGCTGGGCGTCGGCCGGTCCCCCGTAAACGTTAAAGGGCAAAGGAAGGTAATGCGAGACAGGCTCATGCATGCCCGTCCCCTGAAATATTTCCACTTTGTGGAATTGGTCCGACCCATCGTCGGTTTGCGCGACCACCCTAAAACTCTTCATAAACGGCCATGCATCCATCTGTAGGGCGCCCGAATGGCCAATCAGAATATTGTCCTCAATCAATGCGAGCGGATATTGGGGACCTTTCGCCGCGAAATAATCTTCCCATTGAGCCACTGATTGCATAATTAGACGCCAAACAGCCCCTTCTGCGCAGGCTAAAACAAACCCTTGATTCGTTTGGCAACTAGAAATCTCCGCACCCACGTCGTAAACAGAGCTCACTGAAGGAAGCAATGAGTTGATGAAGGTTGAATGATGAGGCAATCGACCAGCAGTGTTTAGAAAAAAGACCGCTGCCCCTTCGTGTCCAAGGTCACGCGCTAAAAAACGTGTCCAGCGCAACATTAAATTTGCATACAGCCAGGAAGGGGGCGACGCGTGTTTTACCCAATTCCACGTATCGACAAATTGTGAATAGGCGTTGCTGTCGGAATCCAATCCAGTCGGCAGGTTGAGCTCCAACTCTGGAGGAAATTCAGTCACTAGATGTTCAATTGCATGATCGTAGTTTTTTGAGAAAGGAACTTCGGTCTCGGTCCGACCGTTCACCTGGAAGATTTCTGCTTCAAAAAGAAGCTTGTCTACCCACGTAGATGCGCCCGCTTGCGCCGTTATGAACAACAACCAAAGAGATAGTCGGCTTGGTCGGAACATTTTCCAATCCCAAAGTCTCTACCCGCCCACATCAACTAAACACTCAAATAACCCATTCTGTAGCACAGTGCAACAACCGTAATAGCATCTTGCGTGCTTGCCTTCTATCCTCAAGCGAGGTTAGAAACTGAAATGGGTTTTAGGTTTCCTGGGGGGAAAATTGAAAATCCTTAGCGATTTCGATGGTGTGCTTACCGATCCAAGCCCGGAAGCGGCCCGAGTAAAGGAAGTTTTTTACAATCATTTCATCACACTTCCCGGAACTTCCCAGCCGCAGATGTCGGAGCTTTGGGAGCAAGCACAGAACCAGCTCATCCACTCACCTCACCAACACGGTTGGAAATCGGGCGAAAAAATCACAGCCTACGCAAACGAAGACGGATTTATCGAGTGCAATGGACTGGCGGCTTGTTTAGATGACATGGTTTCAAAGGCCGAAAAGCGGAGCCTCAATGTACAAAACAGCTTGAAGCAAAAAGAGTTTTCTAACTTTTGTGAAATGTCCCAGTTTGCTTTTAATGAAGTCGTCAAAGAAACTTCAGCAGGCCGTCACCATCCGTTGGACCCCTCTGCTGCAATAGTTTTCCAGACGCTTCTTAGCAGAGGCATCGAAATTGTCATCGTCTCAAATTCTGGTACCGAAAGAATTACAAACCTCTTTTTGCAAAGGTGCCCTGGCCTGTTGCAAAGTTCGGAAAACCGACTGAGAATTCGTGGAGGCGCACAAAAGTTTGTTTTGGGAGAAAACTCTGATTCGTTTGAAGTTGGACCCTATGTTGTCCATACCGACCGACCGAAATACCAAACCATTCTCGTCGAAGAGAAGCCGGACATTATCCTGGGAGACGTTTTCTCACTCGATCTAGCATTACCGTTGCAACTAGCACGCAGAAAGTTGCACGGATTTGAGAAAGTGCGCTTACTCATGAGAAAGAGAAATTATTCTCCGCAGTGGTCGACCGCTTATTTTAGTCATACCAAGGGGGTTAGTTGTGGCCTATTCGAAAGTCTCGACGATCTTTTGGCCCTTATCTGAACCGTTGAAACGTCTTTTTATCAATTCGGAAGCTCCGAATCACTCCACGGCCTTTCGAAAAAGGCGCGCCATCAACTGGCTCACATTGGGGTTTACTTACTCCGCAATGTATATGGGACGTTACAACCTGTCCTTCGCCAACAAAGCGCTTTCTCAAAGTTATGGCTGGGATAAGACTCAAATCGGAGCCATCATCACCGCTGCCCTTACCATCTATGGAATCTCCGCGATGTTCAACGGTCCCATCGCTGACAAAATTGGCGGGCGCAAAGCCATGCTCATCGGAGCTTGGGGAACCGTTGTTTTTAATTTTCTGTTCGGACTGGGTGCTTATTTCGGGTTCCTTGGAACCGGTACATTTCTTCTCGGTTATTTTGCAACAGTTTGGGCGTTAAACGCCTACTTCCAATCTTACAGTGCACTTGCTCTCATCAAGGTCAACGCAAGTTGGTTCCACATTAAGGAACGTGGAGTTTTTTCGGCTATTTTTGGATCGATGATTCAAAGCGGTCGTATGCTTATCTTTTTCGTCGGCGGAATACTTGTGACGGTGCTGCCCTGGCAATGGGTGTTTTTTGTTCCGTCCATTATTGTGAGCATCATGGCATACCTCACCATACGTTTTGTGAGGGATAGCCCGGAAGACTGCAATCTGCCGCCGCTGGATGTGGAAGACGCTTCGAGCGGAGACACTGAGCGGGTGACCGTTCGGTATGTTTTGAAAAAAGTACTTACCAACCCAATCACGCTTACCATTGCAGTGGCAGAGTTTTGCACTGGCTTTGTTCGTCACGGTTTTGAACAATGGTTCCCACGCTACATGTTGGAAGCTCAGCATTTAACATTAGAATCAGCCGTTTTTCAAAAAGGCGCTTTGGGTGTCGTTTTAGCTGGAATAGCGGGCGCCTTTTTTGCGGGTACTATTTCTGATTGGATCTTCAAGGGCAGAAGAACTCCGGTTGCATTCCTGGGCTACGTGATTCAATGCCTTTGTCTGGCGGTGGTATGGAAAGTTCCGCATATCGGGGCCGTACTCGTCGCATTCATTTTTAATTCATTCGCCATCAGCATGGTTCACTCCATGCTTTCCGGAACAGCCTCAATGGACTTTGGCGGGAAAAAGGCAGCCGCAACAGCAACGGGCATTTTTGATGGCATGCAGTACATCGGCGGTTCATTCGTCGGTATCGGAATGGGCTTCATGCTGGAAAAATTAGGTTGGGTTGCTTGGGGACCCAGCATGATTGGCTTCTCGTTGGTTGGAGCTATTCTGATGGTCTGGCTGTGGAACGCCAGGCCGGTCAAGAAGGTTGCACACTAACACTCCCAATTTATGCGACAGATTTTGAAAAATAATTGTTAAAGATGTGCCATTCCCGGTCGGACAGGGCAATCATTTCCTTGTTGGTTAGTAGATAGCCTTCTGGTTTTACTGTCGATACCCATTGATTGTCTTCTTTCAGTTCAAAGCACTCCGCCGATCCACTGCGGCCAATCAGTTCACCATTAGCGATTGAGCCTGCCAGCACAAAACCAACCGGAAGAATTCGTCCATTTTCACATCGCTGGATCATAACGAAACGCTCCCTATTTTGGAATGTAAGTGGAACGATTCGGTAGTGTTTTACAAGAAGATCTTTTGAGATCTTGTGTCTTTGTTTTGGAGAGGACCCTCCTGAATAAGGATTAATAAAAATTTCCACTGCTTGAATGATCACTGGCCTCATTTCTGAAAATTTGGTTACCAGTTGACTCTGTTGCCGCTTTAGTTCCAATATTCGACGATTCAAGTCGCTGCGATAAGCAACCCACATGAGCAAACAGAGACCCAACGCCAAAAAAGCCCAGGTAAATGGCATACCGACAGCGGCTTCGAGAGAAGGTTTTCTGGCGGATCGAAAACGCTTCGGAAAAATTTTCTTATAGATTAGTTTGAAAAGGCTTTTTGGTTTAACTGTATCGTCGAGACCTGGGCGGTCGGCACTGCCAACCGAAGACGATTCATCTGGGGGAATGTCTTCTTCTTCGTTTTCAGAAAAATCTTCGGTTTCCATTTCACCTGCGGACGCCTGCTCACCTTCTGCTATGCTGAGTTCCGACTGTTCTTGTACACCCACTTTCTCAGTCGGTGAGCCTTCTTCCTTCCTATCCGCACCCGATCGGACAGACGATTCATTACTTGCCCCTCTTCCTAAATCGGCGATTGCAGCAGGCGTTCTACCGACCTCCCCGGACCCCGAAGATGGACCCCCGGAAGATGCTGCTGATTTTGACGGTAGGGGGTGGTTTTCATCAGCAGAAAAACTTTCTGGATTTTTTGAAGAGGTCACTGCTCTTTCTAAATCGTTAGCAGCAAGGATGTCTGGATAATTTACGTCCATATTAATAGAGAGTTGCCTATCCGTATCAGGCTCGTTGGTTTGTCCAAGCAACCCAAGCTGGCTGACCAAAAAGGCATTGTCCTCATTCATTAGGCCAAGACCCTCGTTTTTCGATGGGTCTGTGTTGACATAAGCACTGAGAGCGTTGGATGCAGCCTCTTTGTCAGCCGCCGGTACTCCAGCGCGACTTAAAACTCCGTCCTCCGTCGCTTTCGCCTTGCCCACTTCCTTAACACTCTTCTGGTAAGCGTCCCGTCGCGCATCATTGGTGGTAGCCCCGCTTTTTGCAAGACTTTGCGCAAGAGCGTTCATTAACAAGACACGGCCGAGGGTCGAGCGAAAAGCATTCCGATAGGCGTGGGTAAGGCCGTGATGGATTGCTCCTCCGTTGCCGATAATGCAAGAGTTTCCCAATCTCTTTTTATTGTGTTCGTGTTTTGGCTGGGAGGAATCGGAATAACCGGATGAAGCGAACAATAGAAACATCAAGACTGGAAAGTAAATTGCATGCCGTCCAAAACGCCGTTGCACAATCATTGCTCTAAACCCCCGCTGATTTCTAACGAATTATCCTGCATGAAGAGTGCCAAGGATAAACCCGTCAGGTGCAGAGCGCATCGCCACTGGATTTGACTCGTCTTGGAGCAGCCCCCAAACCAAATGCCGAAAGTAACTGAAAGCAGAAGGCTTTTCAGTGCCCACACTCAAAACACCGGTAACAATTCTATAAGTTACTGATTTTAGATGGGTTCCATGTACATGAAGACATCCGAAGTGACACATTGATCTTCTGGCACTTCCTTCTCAACAATCGCGGTATCGTCGTCTTTCACGGCGTTCCAGCGATGAATAGATTTTCGTAATAGATCCATTGCACTTTGAAACGTTATCCCTGTTGGGATTTCAATGGGTACACCTATGTTTAGCGAAGCGGGAATAAGAGGCATACGAGCACGGCTGAGTTGCTCGTAATTTATTTTTGCCCGCAAAAGATCGCCGGCTTCACCCAATTCATTGTAAGCGGCATAGCGCAGGACCTCTTTGGGAACCTGATATCTTTGAATAGCAACTCTTTGGCCTGCTTTTGCCTGCATGACAGCCTCAAGTTGCAGACGATCTACGAACAAGGCGGTATTCACGTTATCGGGGTCGTGGATG
>JACQOU010000292.1 GCA_016207775.1 Deltaproteobacteria bacterium | reverse complement strand
GGGTGAGTTAACCCCACACGAAGTCGGAAAACTCAGGGCCTACGCGCGACAACTTGGCCTGAGCGATCATTTCGATTCGTTGCCCGAGTTTGTTGATGAACTGGCTCCACTTGTTATTAAGAAGTTGGAGGACGAGGGAATGACCCCCATTAGGTTCATGAAAGAACTTGCGGCTAAAGATACACGCTTGATGGCGCTTGTTAATGAACTTGAACAGCATTCAATTCAGTCGGGAAGAAGGATATCTTGGTTGACGGAAGACTTCAACGCAGTGAATGGGCGGCTCATTACGGAGCAGGCTGGAAAACAGAGGATTGAGATTAATCCTCTTCGGACAATAGGATCCAAGAAGAGCCAGCTTGGGATCTTTGGTACGGTTGGACATGAGCTGGGCCACAATCCTGCTGAGCTCGAAGGCTGGGTAGGTATTTCACGAAATGAATTTCGGATACGAAATATTCCCACTATGGCTGCCGATGAAGCCCATGCTGTGATATCAGAGCATGGCATTATACAAAAGTTGATGGCGATGAACCTGATTAAGGAGAAGGATCTGTCAACACGCACCTTAAAAGTTGCAGCCATAATGGCCGATCAATCCTTAAGCTCGGAAGAAAAAGTACGCAGAATCATTCTTACCATTCGAACGGTCAGCGGACTCTGGGGACAAACATACGCTGATCATTGGATAGAGACACTGGACGATTTGTGGCACGCGCACTTTCGTTAGAGTGAACCCCCCACCTTTTGGCGCACAAAGGAAGGCCGTACACAATGAAACAAGAATTATTTTTTGGTTTCAAAGGAAGCCAACTGGAGACTATTTACTTAGTTTATAGACATTCCGCCAGACATATGTCACTTATACCATATGTCGAAGGCATCCTTGGCATACCATAAAAAGATGAACTTGGTTCACCGTAAAACTGATAGAGTTGCCGTTGCGGAACTCAAAGTTTGGAAAGTCCAATCATCGGAGTACCCGGAGGGTATAAAGTATTCGATGTTTCTTACGGCCCTTGACAGTGGAGAAATTATTATTGGGATGGATAACCACGATCCAAAGGGTCCCCATTTGCATCGACGCGGCTGTGAAGTTTCCTATGATTCAGACATTTCAACGGATTCGTTGGTAGATAACTTCTGGAAACTTGCTAAAGAGGAAGGATTTGAACCATGAAACTGAAAAAAGTTAGGATTGTGATTCAGCCATTTGAAGACGTTAAGGCCGAGTGGAAGCGCGCACTCAGAGCAGAACAGAAGAGTGTTCAGAACAAAGGGGTCATTTTTTTCCCTAGTGTTAAAACACTTGGAAAGGTAATTACGCCCGTGAGGCTTGTGCTTTTAGAAGCCATTATTAAGAGGCACCCCAAGTCAATCTATGCGTTAGCAAAGCTTGTGGGACGCGACTTTAAGAATGTGCACACCGACGTGAAAGTGTTGGCAGAGGTGGGCTTTATCGAACTGAAATCCTCTGGCAGTCGGGATGCGGTGACTCCAGTAGCCAAGTATTCAGGATTCGAGCTTGATTTGGCCGCGTAGGAAGCTGTCTTCTAAGGAAAAGGAGGACAATCCGCTTCTCACACTGAAATATATCGACGGTTGCTCTGCTACCTCCGCCGAAACATGTGCTTGATTTGCACAGACCAGAAGTGAATCGCCGTTGGTCTTTCGCTGTTTTTTGTTTCGACAGGGGAACTACCCGGATATTACCCCTTGATATTTGGACTAAGTCGTTTTACGAAATGTTCAAGCGAGATACTTATGGTCATGGAAATGAATTCCGCTCAAAAAGCATTTTCGTGGTTACTTGAATGAGTAGCAGGGGATACCCACGAGAGCTCTGTGATATTGATACGGTTTTCGGGAGAATGACCGGTCCACAGTTTAGCTGCAATTCCCGCCTTGTAATTTCCATTCCTTTGAATCGGTAACCAGACTTCGAAAGGGCCTCGATGGGTGATGGAAACAGACCCTGCAGAGCGGTCGTTTCTAACAAGGCCGACCGTAAATCCACCATTAGAGAGATAGCCCTTAACAAGCAGTGCGCTCCCTCGGGTGCGCCACATCGCCTGCGTGATCAGCAGATCTCTCCCATCTTCCGAAACGCTCATGTTGGAATACCAGGCTTGTGCCAGTTTTGATTGTCCAGGATCGTTCAGTTCCCAGTAAATGTGGGGGGGCGATGAAAACGTTCCGCTTATTATCCAATGCTGTTGTTCAAATTTTACTATCGGGGAATGGTAAGACACTTCTTGGGGGCTGATCGGCTCTTTGTTTAGTGCATGCAAAGGCGTTGCTTGCTCCAGGGATGAGTGCACTCTTGTCGTCTCCAGTCCTTGCAACTTTTGGTAAAGGTTCCCCATCTTTTTACCTGAAGGAATAACTGCATTGACCAGGATCGGTAATGTGCTGGCGTTATTGATCTCATAAATACCCAGCAGACAGGACGCTTCTTCTATCGGTAACTCAAGACCCTCAAACGCCTTCCATGCTAGAAAAAACATGGACGCTTCCCCTTTGGGATCAGCATTCAAATCCACGCGTACGACGCGTGACCAGTCAAGCCTCAAAGGCTTTCCAGGGGGCACAATCCGATCACTAAACACAGGCTGGCGTGGATTTTTATACCGAATGACAGGCCACAAAGTCTTCACCGGGCAGTTGGGACCACCCAATCGGGCTTCCAGAAAACGAGCATCGTCCAGCCACGACTGCTGACTGCCAGGGCTGGGTGCGCGAAATAGTAGATGCATTCCATTCAATAAAGTGGGGCGGTTAAAAATGGATTTGCGCTCGGCGCTTTGGTATTGGGCAAAAAGCTTTTCAAGTGCTGCCGTTTGGATCATGCGAAGGAGCATCAGCGGCACTAACAGCACCAGCCCGGCCAGAAATACGAAAATTGTCGCCTTTACTGCAGACCCGTAATAAAGCCGGAGGTTAGGAAGCGGACGTGAAAACAGTTTTTTTGATAAGCCAAAGCCGTATTGCAACAGAAACCCAAAATTCCACCAGGACAAGAACTCCATATAGGCATGGAATCTGCCTGTAAATTGTCCGATGGATATGCCACCCAAGAAGAAGACAAGCGCGCAATAGAGTAGCGCTAGAGGGATGCTCGATACAGCAAGTCCCCAAAGCGTCAGGATCATAAGCGGCACTTCAAGCCCGCTCAAACTATTTGCAATGATACTCCTGAATGAAAAAAATCGTACAAGGGCCGGACGGGTTATTCCGGGCGGTGCTAACTGGTTTGCAAAAGGGAGCGCAAGAAACTGAAGTACCGATGCATAAATACGGGCAAGAAAATCAGCTGGAAAGTGCCTGAGGTACTGTTGCGTGAAGGAGGTCTGACATTTACCACTATCGCATCGGCTTAACGAAGAACCTACTGCCAAAACATGCTCGTCAAAAAAAAGATATCCCGTGTCGTAGGCAGGACGACTGAGTTTCAAAGTGTCATCAAACGTGGTCATAAACCCCGAAGCGCTGTGTTCGGGCCTGAAACGAAGGACCGGATAGGGTACGGTAACTGCAAAGGCGACAGCCAAAGCAACCAAGCCATAAAGCTTTGCTTGGATGGGCCGCGGCTGAAGCCAGGGAGTAAAAAATAAAATGGCCCCCGCTGCCGGCAGCATAAACAGAGGCAAATCTTCCCGGACAGTCAGGCCCACACCGCATAACATTCCCAGTACAGTTGAAAAAACAACGAGGCCTGATACAGCTTTGGTCTTTCGAACTGCACATACGATGAAAAACAGCACAGCCACGACAAACGGATACCGTCGGTAATCCCGATCGAAAGACAGGGCCAGCATATAAAGCTGCAAAGGCGAGCTGACCAACAATAGTGAAAGAGCCAAGGAAATGCCAGCACCCATCCCTACTCGAAACAAAGCATAAAAGGCAGCCGATGTAAGTCCAAACCAAAGCCCCTGGTAAACAGAACTCTCCCCTGACCCGCTCTTTGAATAGGCAATGTATAGACCAGACGAAATCGCACCAAGTATAAAAACACCGGTACAATACCAGATATCTTTGGTGCGAAAGAACGAGGACATCTTGGACGGAAGAGATCGCACCCACTGCGATAACAAATTTCTTTTTTCTTTGTTACACAAAAGAACGAGCAAACAACCGATAAGGAGAGCCACAGCGCAGATGAATCTACGGGAATGGAGTAAGGAACTCATTTTATGAATGTGGTCAGCGCACTCTGTTCACAATAAAGATAGTCGGGTTGCGCATATCGATTTTGAAGTTGTCCATCCCTGAGTTGCTAAACAAGTTCTTTGCTTCTGAATAGCTGTAGGCCTTAAACGGAATACCGAGAAGGTAAGTACGATAAATTCTTCTCAAAGGATGAATCCAATGAGCAAACCTGGGGAGGTCGGATACAAAATACGGTATCTGAGTCAACTTACCCATCATTTGCGCAGGCCTTTTCAAATACTGCCACAACCCTATCCCGATCCAGAAATCGTACTTTAGATCGCTGGGGTTAAGATCCGCGATATCGGCGACATGAAAACGGCAACGCTCACCCAATCCCTCCCTGTCAGCAACGGCCTTAGCTTCTTCAATCGCCTGGCTGGAAATATCGTAGCCAGTAACGATCGCGCCTTTCCTCGCTAACAAATGCGCAAACCGGCCCACACCGCAGCCCAAATCCAAAATTTTTAAACCCTGCACATTCCCCATCAGTTCGAGAACTATTTGTTGGCGGAGTAAAAGATCCTTGCGGACATATTCTCCGAAAAACGGCCAACCTCGCAATGGCGTACCCTCGGTGTATTGGTTATCAAAATCCACTGCCCGGTTCACCCATTCATTTGTTCTAGCGCCTTCAGTTTTCAATTGTTCCCCCGACGATGTCTTGCGTTAAGATAATGTAAGTTTACCATGTTGAACTGCCAAGCAGAAGATTAACCGAGGAAGGTGCCAGAGGCTTTGAATTTGGCAACGCGCGAATCGAGTGCAAACGGCTTACTTTCTCCAGGTACCTGACGGAACAGATAATGGGGCCTGCCTTTGACTTGATCAAAAACCCGCCCCAGGTACTCACCCAGAATTCCGATGAAAATTAATTGGATGCCACCCAGAAAAAACACGGAAGCGACTACTGCAACCCACCCCTTCATGAACTCGCCGTAAGCAAAGTACCGCAGTAACCAATACACTAAGGTTAGAGAGCAAAGCGCGATGATAAAAAATCCTAATCGGTAAGCAAGCCGAATTGGTTCTGCTGAAAAGGAAAAAATCGCATCAAACGACAGGGAAAGCATCCTATTGAAGGAATACTTTGTTTTTCCGCCCCCCCTGCTATCCGCTACGTAGGGAACGTGCCTGCGCTCGAAGCCTACCCACTCAATCAATGCGCGAACAAAACGCTGACGTTCGGGCATTGAATTCAAGGCTGCTTGTGCCCGCTTTGAGAGCAGGCAATAGTTTCCGCCTCCAGCCAAAACCCGAGTGTCGCTGATCTTGCCAAAAACCCAGTAAAAAAGCCTCGACGAAACACGTTTCATGAAACCGGCATCCCTGGTGCGCAATCTCACGGCTGACACGACCTCAGCGCCTTCCTTCCATTGATCGATCATCTTAGGAATCAGTTCGGGAGGGTGCTGCAAGTCAGAATCCATAATAATGACTGCGTCCGCTCTTGCCTCATTCAGACCGGCCGTCAACGCAGCCTGCTGACCGAAGTTTCGGGAAAAGGAATAAACAAGAACATGCCGATCTTTCTTCGCTATCTGGTTGAGCAGCCCCAGAGTGCTATCGGTACTGCCGTCGTCAACAAAGAGTATGCTGTGCCGGATATTTGGCAGCACGCTTACGACAGATTTTAGCTTTTCGTAAAATTTAACGATGATTTCTTCTTCGTTATAGCAAGGACAAACAACGCAAAGAGTGCGCCCAGCATTTGTTCGATGGATAACTTTCATTGCTTTCGTATTATTCGCTAACCCGAAGAGAAATGACGGGGTTGGTTCTATATAATTATCGGAAAAAATGGCCTAGTGGCTTAGCAATTTGATAAAAAATAAGTTTTAGTCAGGCCCAGATTTACCGCTGCAAAGACATGTAATTTCTGTTATTTAAAATGGTAGGAGAAAACTGGCTGAGTGAAACGGCGTTACAAAGTTAGGGAGCTATTGCGAATACTTAGGGAAGATGATTGGGTAGAATTGAGGAGTCGTGGAAGCCATCTTCAATTTGCGCACCCGACGAAGAAGGGGTTGGTAACCGTAAGCTTCCATTCATCAAATGACGATGTTCACCCCGCTGTGGCAAAAAGCATTTTCCAACAGGCCGGCTTGAAGGAGAAGTAAATGGCAAAGCGGGTAATCTGGATTCCTGTCGTAGTGTTGAAGGGAAAGACGGGCTACAGTGCTTTCAGTCCCGCTGTGGAAGGATGCGTTGCGACTGATAAGACAATCGATAGGACTCTTAGCCGAATGAAAGAAGCCCTAGAATTCCACATCGAAGGATTGCAGCTTCTTAAGCAATCGAAGCGAGGAATTTCGGAATCGTTGAAACGGTCCTTTGAAGACTATGGTGAGGAGGCACTTTACGCCTCCCTTCGCATTGCAGCCTAGGTTAGGAATTTTACGGATTAGGAAGCCTGTTGTTGGCAAAGGGTGGATTTTTCAGGGCAAAAGCCCTTTCCATCAAAACGGGCCACGACCCAGGGCTTGATCATCTGGTACCAACTCACCACCGCTTTCATTTTTGTGTAAGGCTGGCCCGCAGGTGGATAACGCATTGTGATGGGCACCTCTTTCCATCGATATCTTCTGGCGAGAAGGACTTTTCCGTAGAGATAATACTCAAATCCATACGTATTTAACCAGGAGGCATGCCAATCAAACTGAGCGCTGCGCAAAATATCCAGCCGCATGGCGCGAAAACCGCAGGTCGCATCCGTCAGCGAAATGCCTGTCAGCACTTTGACCAGCTGATTCACCATGGGAATGGTTGATCGCCTAAAAAGCGGGAGATTGGGAAAAGACCCTCCCGGCAAAAAGCGACTACCCGTCACGTAATCGGCTTCCCCTCGCAGGATGGGATCCAGCACACGTGGGGTTTCGGCTGCCAGCATTTTCCCGTTTCCAGCTATCGAGCCAAAAATATCGAATTGCCTCTCCAAAGCCCAATCAACTGCCTTTATGAAACTAAAACCTATGCCAAGGTTCTTTGGAAGATCGATATAAGGAAAACCACTCTGCCTGACAAGCTTCTCAGACCCGTCCGTTGACCCATTATTGACGAGTAGGACAGCATCACACACAGGACCCGCCGCCCGAAGCTCATCCAGCACTACCGAAAACATACGATACTCATTGAACACGGGAATGAAGAAAAGGCTCTTCATTAAGTTTGCCTCCTAAAAAACTATTATAGCATCTTGTACGACACTCGCTTACAGGGCTTATGTCGACTAGTTGTCTGATTGCTGAGTTTTAGTGCGTGGGGTATGATACGGTCAGCCATCAAGTTGAGTTTATGAATTATGTAATAGCGGTTGATCTTGGAACGACATCGACCAAGGCAGTTGCCTTCGGAACGGATGGATCTGTGCTCAGCTCACGCTCCGTTTCGTATCCCATATTGAGTCCCAAACCAAACTGGTCGGAGCAAAAACCTCAGCTCATCTTTGAGGCTATGCTGGATACGATAAGAGCCATCGTACGCAAACAGAAGAAGGCAGGTCACAAGCTTGTGGGAGTGGGTTTTAGTTCAGCCATGCACGGTCTGATGGCAGCAGACCAGTCCGGGCATAATCTTACCAATTGCATGATTTGGGCGGATTCGAGAAGCCAGCAACAAGCGCTCAAATTGCGCTCGACGAAAGAAGGCCTGAGAATTTACCGTAAAACAGGGACACCCATTCACCCGATGTCCCCCCTGTGTAAACTTCTGTGGATACGGCAAAACAATCGCTCGCTGTTGCGGTCCGCTGCAAAGTTTATCTCTCCAAAAGAATACATTTTTAAGAAACTTTTTGGTGAATACTGGATCGATTACTCTATAGCTTCTGCTACCGGGCTTTTTGATATTTTCGCTTTGAAATGGGATGCTCAAGCGCTCAAGCTCGCAGGCATTGACCCAACACAATTGTCGTCTCCCGTCTCTCCTCTATCTATCCACGTCGGTCTTAACAAACACTATGCCGAGCAAATGAACATCGATCGAGACGTCCCTTTTGTAATCGGAGCCTCCGACGGCTGCTTGGCTAATTTGGGCTCCGGTGCCATCAGGCCTGGTGCTGCAGCGGTCACTATCGGAACGTCCGGAGCCATACGAGTCATTTCAGCCAAACCGAAGACGGATCCCAAACAAAGAATCTTTAGCTATCTCCTGACTCCCGAACATTATGCGTTGGGGGGTGCCATCAATAACGGAGGCATCGCACTGAGTTGGTTTTTGGGCGACTTTTATGGCACCCAGCCAAAAAGCGAAATTTACACGCAATATTTCAAGAAGGCACAAAGGATCCCCGCGGGAGCCGAAGGTCTCATCTGCCTGCCCTACCTCTTGGGAGAAAGGGCTCCCCACTGGAATGCGAATGCGCGAGGCGTTTTCTTTGGCGTTCATATTTCCCATACCCGGGACCATTTCTTTCGGGCATTGCTCGAAGGGATTATTTTGAGCCTCTACGATGTGAGCCAAGCGCTGGAATCAATTGTTTGTCCCGTCGATAGAATTTATCCCACGGGTGTCATTGCCAGAAACCCTTTTTGGTTACAAATGCTGGCAGATGTTTTTGGAAAGAAGGTACTGGTCCCCGACGCATTCGAAAGCTCCTGTATGGGCGCGGCCATACTGGCAATGAGGGCGCTTAATATCATCCCAAGAATAGAAAACGTGGAACAGATGGTTCATATCAAAAAAAGAATTGAACCAAATGGATCGCTACATAAAAAATATCGAGCCCATTATCAGCTGTTCAAGGAACTTTACACCAGACTTGAAAGTATGTTTCCGAACATTGCAGCTCTCACATGAACAAGAAGGAGATCTGGATGGGCCAAACGAACCCAAGGGCAGTCAAAGGAGCTAAACATTTATGCCTCTCATGATCGTTTTATTAGGGATCGGCCTGCTTTTGCTGTTGATGCTTGTCTTTCGGCTCAATGGTTTTATTTCACTCATTGTCGTGTCCATTGCCGTTGGACTTGCGGAAGGCATGCCGGCTTTGCAAATCATTCAATCCATTAAATCCGGCGTTGGAAGCACTTTGGGCAACCTGGCTCTCATTTTGGGCTTTGGAGCTATGCTCGGAAAGCTCATGGCAGACAGCGGTGCCGCGCAGCGGATCACCATGGCAATGAATCACCTGGGAAAGGGGTCTACCCAATGGGCGGTTCTTATTTCCGGCTTCATTGTCGGCATTCCTCTTTTTTACGAAGTGGGTTTTGTCCTCCTGATTCCGCTGGTATTCACCATTGCCGCTATGACGAATATCCCCTTGCTTCTTGTCGGCATACCGATGGCCGCCGCGCTTTCGGTGACCCACGGATTTTTGCCGCCGCATCCTGGCCCCACCGCTATCGCCGGAATCTACAAAGCCGACATGGGTCTGACCTTGGTGTACGGAATTGTTCTTGCCATTCCGGTTGCCATCCTTGCAGGCCCCCTCTTTGCTCTGACAGCCAAAAAGATCGTGCGTCCCGTCCCCAATCATCTTTTCAATGTGAAAATATTTAAGGACGAGGAAATGCCAGGCTTTTTCACCAGCATCCTCACAGGACTTATTCCTGTCCTCTTGATGGCCGTGTCCTCCTTCAGCAACCTTTATTTACCGGCAGACAGTTCCGCTCGAAAATGGTCGCTATTCATAGGCGATCCCGTGATGGCTTTGTTGGTTTCTGTGTTCGTGGCCATCTTCACATTCGGAATAATGCGCGGGAAAAAGATGGCAGAGACGATGAAGTCAGTCGCTGAATCTGTCAGTTCGATTGCCATGATTCTGCTCATTATTGGGGGCGGGGGCGCATTCAAGCAGATCCTGGTCGATAGCGGAGTCGGCCAGTATATCGCACAGACGATGGAGGGTTCGCAATTATCTCCGTTAGTGTTGGCGTGGTCCATCGCAGCCATTTTAAGACTTGCCTTAGGTTCGGCAACGGTCGCCGCGATGACAGCGGCCGGAATTGTATTTCCGTTAATTGGATCGTCACAAGCAAGTCCGGAACTGATGGTGATCGCTACCGGGGCGGGCAGTCTGATTTTTTCTCATGTTAACGACCCTGGATTTTGGCTCTTTAAGGAATACTTCGGCTTGACCATTGGGGAAACCGTTCGAACGTGGTCTTTGCTGGAAACGATTATTTCAGTTGGCGGCTTGATAGGGGTGTTGGCGCTAAATCCATTGTTGTAGGAGCGTGGAATGAAAATAGGACTGATTGGACTGGGGAAAATGGGATTCAACCTCGCACTTAATTTGATTGACCATGAACACCAGGTGGTCGCTTTCGATGTTGAAAGAGCGAATGTTGTTAAACTTGAAGAGGCAGGTGCCACAGGTGTGAATTCCCTCAAAGAACTCGCCCAGTCGCTTGCGCCCAAACGAGTGATCTGGCTCATGATACCTGCAGGTCAGGCTGTCGATGATGTTCTGAGAGCGCTTAAGCCACTGCTGCAAAAAGGTGACATTATTATTGATGGGGGAAACTCAAATTACAAAGATACCCTCAGACGTTATGACGACTTAAGGAAGGCTGGCCTGGCACTGGTGGACTGCGGAACAAGTGGAGGAATTTCAGGAGCGCGTAAAGGTGCCTGCACCATGGTAGGCGGCGATCGCGAGGCAGTCTCACATTGTGAAAAAATATTTGAGGACCTTTCCGTGCAGGATGGCTATCTCCACGTGGGAGGGCCTGGAGCGGGTCATTTCATAAAAATGGTTCACAATGGAATTGAATATGGAATGATGCAAGCAATCGCAGAAGGTTTTGCCGTTGTTGAAAAATCCCCCTTTAACGTCGATTTTCACAAGGTGGCTCGCCTTTGGAATCACGGTTCGGTGATTCGCAGTTGGTTGATTGAACTTTGTGAAAGCGCGTTTGGCAAAGAGCCCAGGTTGGAATCGATCAAAGGCGTGATGCACGCTTCCGGGGAGGGTTTGTGGACGATTCAGACGGCTCTTGAGCTTGGGGTTCCAACGCCAGTCATTGCGCTGTCCCTCATTATGAGACAAAGATCACTTGAGACCGACTCGTTTGCAGGAAAAGTAGTGGCCGCCTTGCGCGCAGAATTTGGAGGGCATGCTGTGGTGTCTGACAAGTCCACCAAGACTTAAGGAATATCGCGGTCCATGACCGTTTTTCGACCCTGTGAACGCGCTGTCTCGATGGCCATATCGCACAAGTTCTTAACTCGATCAGTCAGTACTTCGTAGGCCCCTGCACTGGTGTTCATTCCAGATCGGTCGTGGATGTATTTTCGTACCTTTGAAATGACAACGAGAACTTCATCATCTGCAGACGGTTTTTCAGGGGAAGCGGGTACAATCCGCCTTTGACCGGACGGCCCCCCGGCCGCAGCGGCCTGGGGTGCCCGTTTTTCAATCGCTCCCGCATTGTCAGGGCGGTGCCGCTCAACTGGCACATGGGCATCCCAACAGGCGATGGAACAGAAAGCATAGTTGGTGACGGCTGCCCGACAAGTGGAAATCGAGCACTCGTAATAGATTTCGCCCGTCAGAATGTCTTTCTTACAGCTACTGCATTTTTTCCATATTTGTGACATAGACATATCCTAAACGCACTCGGCTTTTTTCGCAAAATTCATTGTCCTGCTAAAAG
>JACQOU010000291.1 GCA_016207775.1 Deltaproteobacteria bacterium | reverse complement strand
TCGGGTTATGAGAGCGACCGGAAACCATTTTTTCGATCGGGCAATTACCCGGATTAATTGAAACAAACAAACACAAAACGGGATGTTATGTCCCTTAGTCAGTCTCCCTTACTTCGATTCTTTCCCATCAGTTTCGATATCCTTCCATTCCTTGTGCTACATCCGTGCTACATCGACGGGTGGAAAACTGTGGGTTCAAAAAAAGGTTTTCGGTCTGCGCTCGAAGTTTTCGGTCATTAAATTGCTTCAACCAACTGAACAAATCCACCCTTTTCAAAATGGTCGCGTAATTGCTCGACGGTCCAATCCGGATCTATGAACGGAAACGTATTGGAAACAAGCTTCTCGAATTCTGGTATCTGATTTTCAGGGCAGATTCCAAACGCCACTTCCTTCAACTGAAAACTGAGATTTCCGGGAACTCGCCACTCTCTTTCCCATCGAAAGTCAATCTCGTCGACGGCACTTCTGTAAAGGGGCGGGCCAAATAGCTCCATGAAGGGCATCAAGGGAGCAAACTGAATAATGTGAGATGGGCGAGCCATGATATCAAGTCCAGACATCAGATGTTGCTTCTTAGTATCGACGTAGAAGATAGGATTACCCCCTCTTGCTCGAATGGTATGCGACCAAAAGGCAAGGCCATATTTCTTGTACTCGTTCCGCTTTCTAACCGTTGCCTTGTAGAAGTGCTTCAATTCCAGCAAGGGAGCTTCGGAAAAACACACACACTTAATCCATTTAGGCGATACCCCACCCCTGTTCTTCCAACGTGTGTCTATCTTGAATTTGAAATAACCGAGTGGGCTCCGGGCCTCAATGCTGGGATTTGGTTGGTTGGTAAGAATTCTCTTGAGAGAGTCATCCGCTTTGATTATGTCGGAATTCTTCCACGTATACCTATTGTTCCCAAGGTCAGTGTAAACCTCATAGCTACCGTTACGTGTGAGATGCACGAGAAATTGCGAAAGATCTGCACGATCCTTTGTCAGAATTGATAACGGTTTTGCCATATTGCCCTTTCTGATCCCGTGGTATTGCAATGGGCACGAATTTCGCATAACAATAGCGGTATGACAATTGGTAAGAAACTGGATACTTTTAGAATTCGCGACAGGTTCAAGCTGTCAGAGGCGGAAATCTTGACGGAGGCCAAAGTGGCAGCTGAACGGAGGGCCAGCTTGGCCGGATGGACTGTCTCGAAAGTCATGCCGTCTGTGGTGCCGCCCACCGAGGAAGAAAACTTCATTTGTTACTCGTTTGATATCTACGGGGTTGAGTGCCAACAGGAATCGCTTGAGCAAGATGGCATGGAACCTACAATTTTTTCAAGCAATGAATCGAAACAGGCCGCCAAACCTGACAGCGCCAGCTAAACGTCTTTTGTAGACGCCGCGAGATCACAAAACTCAGAGCGCTCTTTACGGTGTACGCTCTCAAACCTAAAATTGGTCCCTGCCCGAGCCAGGATCAAGCCGTTTCGCAATCCTCTCCTTAAACGTCAACGAGCGTGGGGCCCCCTCTCCGGCAGCAATTTTCTCAAATCCCGGCATAAATGAGGATTTGAGCTTGTGTTCACTACGAATTCTAGTGACAAGTGTCAACCATGTTGTCGTCTCACCGCATTTTTCGAGCAGCGTTTTTGCGCTTTGAAGATAATCATGAGCATGGTGATAAGCTTTGGCGCGTTTCTCCGCCAGGATTTCAAGCGCTTGGACAACGTATAGACTGGCCGCCTCTTTCGGATACTTTTTTGAAAGAGATTCAGCAATGGGAATTGCATCCCCATAGAAGATCGACTGTAAACTCTTTGGTTTCGAAGTGGCGATGCGTATCGCTAAACGATCAAACTCTTTAAGTTTGTGTAATGCAACTGCAGCTTCACGAAGATCGGCCTTTTCGAAAATGGTGATGGCTTTGGCTTTGAGATTCGCATGTTCCTTCTTGGTCGCGCTCTCTAGAACAGAATCAAATGAGTAGATCGATGGGTGCTGCGCAAATTCGGTCCATGCATCAGCAACAGCATCGCATCCACGACCGCTATCTTTGAGAATTTTCCGACGTAGTTCTTTCAATTCGTACTCTTTGCCGTACCGATCGTCTTTCAACTTCAGGCCCTTTTCAGCCCATTCTAAGGCGCGGTCGAGTTGCTTTCTAGTATGGAAAATGCTGGCGAGGGCGAGGCAGGCCTCCTGGTCCAAGCCGTACTGCTCGCAAAACTCAATTAGTGCTGTTGAGTTTTTGGCCTCCGTGTACAGCTTTTTCAAGGTCGCTATTGCATCACGTCGGTTTGCATCGATTCTGTGTTGTTCCCGTCCGGATTCAGGAGTTTCTTTGGACGACATTTCAAGCCGCTTCTTGAGTTCCTGTTCCAATGCCGCTCGATATTCCTTGTTGAGTGATGGAATCACCGTCATTTCTAGGTCATGAAAGAATCCTATACTGTCGGCGTTCATCCAGTGGACAAGCTTCCGAATGTATTCATCCCCTGACATGCCGGCGCTAACACAACACTCAGTCCACGCACAGGCCAATTCGTCAAGAAAACTGCCTAGATCATCGCCGGAGTCGTCGATTTCGTTTCCTTTTTCAAGGGTGCCTGCGATGAGAATATCAAAGATCGGAAGCGCACTCTTCGGGTGTTTTTCCTCGAATTGGACAAGTTCATTCAATAAATCACATAAATCATCTCGGAATTCCGAACTTTCATCCCATGAAATAAACTGCCCAAGCGCGAGCGTGTACTCGACCCTCCTTTCCCATGAGAGTTTTGGGGTTGCTCCGTGCTTTCCAGTTCGCCTCATGCCCGACCTCCGTTTACAG
>JACQOU010000299.1 GCA_016207775.1 Deltaproteobacteria bacterium | reverse complement strand
TCTACACCCAGACCTGAACAATGCTCAATTCGCTTTGTTCTCACCCGTTCCAAATTCTGGCTATTCCGAATACACGGCCTAAATGAATTCATCGTACATTAGTTCATTAGTTCAGCCTTCAGAGGCGAAGCAAATTCAAATCTATTCTGAAAGGTGAGAATTACTTCAGTGGTTGCTTTCCTTTGCAATGACACTGAAAATTCTGGGATCGAGCATGATCACTTCTGTGACGAGGTCAACGCGCTTGTAACTGGGATCGATGCACTCTCGCCAATATTGCAAATGTATTCTGTCAATTTCATGACTGGAGTTTTGGACGAGTGTGCCGCCCTGGCCCTGAATGGAATACCAGCAGAGATACTCTTCACCCGACTCTGTTTTTTCCCTAAAAATCGTTTCCACATACATTTTCTCGCCGTCTAACGTAGCACTTACTTCAGAAAGGTGAGAACGTAGGTAATCCAGCCATTCATCCACTTTCTGGCTTTTTCCAGGAAGCACTCGAAAGCGGGAAAATTCAACGTCTACAGGTTTATTCCAATATTTCATAGAATTATGAAGACCAGTCGCCTTGAAAAGAAAGGTGGCAGCAAAAGAATCGTTGGACCGGCTTTTCCTTCAGAGAGGCCTCTTGAGGCCCTTGCTGTTTCGTTCGGTAAAGCGTCAGTAATATTAGCAAAGTCCAGGACGGGCCGAACGAATCCAACGATCTTTACGCTGCCCTATTTATAGAATACGTTATGAGACAAAGTTTGGCAGAATGCAGAAATTTTCAAAACCGGACATGTAGCATGCTATAAAACACCGGACATATTAGCGTGCTACCTACAGATCGTAATGATTTCAATTGAAAACCAGGACTCAATTTGCTAAAGGTATGCCTCTCTGAAATAGAAGGAGTGGCCTATGTGGAAGTGGAAACTATTTGTCCCATTTTTGGTTCTTGCCAGTCAACTAATCGGATCCATTATACAGGCGTCTGAATATCCGGAAGCGGCAGTTATAGAAACTAGTACCCACGCTGGGGCAGGCCGGTGTCTAATGACAGATGTTCACCGTTCTCGTTTGTTCGAAGCCAAGCAAGCTGTTGGCAGGGCCAAGAAAAAGATTCAAGAATTCGTATCCGAGTTTAAACAGGCCGATAATTATTTAATTCCGCGGGACGGTTTTTTTCGGAAAGGCGCCCAAATCGGTGCGGGTGACGCGTCCTTCTTGATAAACACTGGAAATGCGTTGGTACTAGCGGAAAATATTCTGGATGGATATTCCTTACGCCAAGACCTCAAAGAAGACATCGAAACACTGAGAAGCAAAGATGTCAGTCTGCCACTTCTATCGACGCCTAATTTCTGGCTTTCTCGAGATCAGGAAGGGAAAAATATCGATAAGCTTTTTTCCGACACCCTGTTCTGGCTCGAAAGCTTGCGTTTTGTGGGGACTTACGTCGAAACTTATGTACCAACGCTAGGTGACCAAAGCATTTCCCATGATAATCGCCGTTTAATGGTTATTGCGAGGGCAGTCCAATCGCTGGGCCAAGACACCTTTTTTACCCTGTCGTTTCTTACTCTATCGATTGATCAGGGCACCCTTTACGGTTTTCTATCAGATTCCCATCAAGCCAACGCGAGAAAGCTCGCTAACATCCTCCACTCATCGCCCGGAACGCTCGCCGAGAAGGGCAATGCCATTGAGGCGGTTGAATCAATCCTAGACCGCTTTGCTGGGCTATACAGAAATGGGATTAAAGCGTCTCCTATATCCACCGGGTTCGAATTTAAATAGCCAACAGTAATTGCCCGAAAGCGACAACAATTCTGGTGAAAAACGATGCGCTCCCGCAACCGACTGTATATATAGCACCGCCCACGGCCCAAAGGCCAGTTCCCAGTCATAATTCATCTTCATCCGTGTTCGGTTAAGCAAGTCGCCTGACAGAGATCCTATGATCATTTTGATCACTTAATGGTCTGGTACTAAGGCTTGCTTCAGTCGCACAACTTTTCAATGTAATGTACAGTGTATTTCGTTTCCACGGTCTTCGGGCTTTTGAGTCGGTAAATTTGGAGGATTTTCCCATTTAAGAATCCTGTGCTATGACTTTCCTTCATGGCGACGACTCTTACCAATAAAAATCGCGAGTATATACCGAAGGTTTGGGAGGAGGTTCCATGTCCTTTTTGCGGATCGCAAGAGTACAAGAGCCATGAGAAATATGGTCCGAATCGGCGATACTCTTATGTGCAATGCCAAAGTTGCGAGCTCGTGTACAGCAGGCCCCGTCCCAAATATGACGAGGAATTTCTTACGACCGCATATTCCGTTTACGACACGGAAAGCCATCATTTGCAGACCCGTGGCAAGCTGGATGCTAATGAGCGATGTTTGGTGGAACGATACAAAATTACGATCCGGCAGATTGTCTGTCATGTAGGGGGCGTTGGCAGGATTCTCGATATCGGTTCTGCAACTGGACTCTTTTTACTCGCGGCACGTGAAAGCGGTTGGGAAGTTGAAGGAATCGATATCTCTCCCTCAATGGTTGCAGCTGCCCAGGAATTCTTCAAACTCCGTACATATTGCGGCCAGTACCATGGTGTTAATACTACGGATGCTGGACGTTTTGACGCCATCTATTGCAGCCATGTCATTGAGCATATTCCCAATCCCAATGAATGGATGGAAAAATTTAGACGAGATTTAAAACCGAACGGGGTACTCTGCCTAAATGTACCGAATCAATTTTCGATCGATCGGCGTTTAAAACGAGGTCTCAAGCGCTTGAGGCTGTCCCGAGAAAAGTGGGCACTCTGGCGTACGCCTGATCATCTTTACGAGCCCCATTTGAAGCCAATGCAGTATTTACTTGGGAAACATGGCTTTGAACTCATCGATGCATTCACGTACTCCAGCCGTGAAAAGGAACAAGAAGGGCTCGCTGACCGTTTTTTCCATCACCACTTCAAGATGGGCTCGAAGCTCCGTGTCTTTGCGCGGTCAATCGAAAGATAAATGTCAGCCGTGCTTTGGCGGTGGAATCAAGCGTTCATGCAGGAATCACGCTGTTACGCGGTTGGCTGCAATAGCCCACCCCATCCGCTAACGACTCCTTTTTTTTCTCATCCGAATGGTGTAGTTTGCAAACCATCTAGAGAACCTTCTTTCTGCCTGTCCGGAAAGCTCGACTGGTGAAGGGGATGGGGCACAACAGGAGAGCCGAAAAATGGAACTCATTGCTGGAAGAATCAAAACCCTGGGTAGCGAAAATGCCTTCAAGGTGGGCGACAGCATTGCCGAGTGCGCAAAAATGGGCGTGAAAGTCATCAAATTTAACTTGGGGGAACCGGATTTCGATACCGCACCGCACATCTGCCAAGAAGCTGCCAACAATCTTATGCGCGGTAACACGCACTATTGCCCTCCCCAGGGTCTGGCCTCTCTTCGAAAAGCGGTGGCAAGACAACTGTCAGAAACACGTGGCGTGGCTGTGGATGCTGATAACATCATTATCACTCCGGGGGCAAAGCCGCCCATCGCATATTCTCTTCTCACGTATGTAAATCCGGGCGAAGAAGTGATCTACCCCAGCCCCGGCTTTCCGATTTATGAATCCTGGATAACCTTCGTCGGTGCCACTCCCGTCCCCCTGCATTTGGACGAAAAACAGGGATTTGTATTTTCTCCTGAGGCTCTACAAAAACTGGTAACACCCAAGAC
>JACQOU010000290.1 GCA_016207775.1 Deltaproteobacteria bacterium | reverse complement strand
CTTTATTGGGATAAACTACCCGGTCCCGGGTTACCGTCATTCCGGTCAAAAGGGGGGAATTCCAGAGTGTAGCCTCCATGGGGGAATGCCGTGGATCTTGAAAACAAAGTTGCCAAAATCGAATGGACCATTGTTTGGGATCAGTATACTTGGCTTCCCAAGGTCAAGAAGCGTCCCAAGAACGGAAAAATCCGGTTTGTGGTAATGCCCGATATCCTGGTCCAGGAGCTTGAGGCGTTTAGAGAGAAACGTGATCCGAATGTTCCGTTCCTGTTTCACAAGAACGGAGATCCTTATAACCGGCAGAGTGTTGCTAAGGCGTACAATCGAGCCCTCATAAGAATGGGTAAAACCGATATCACAGGTACCCACTGGGTTCGAAAAACTTCAGCGACTCTGGCCAATCAAATCACGGGTGATTTCTATGCGGTCTCGCGGCTCATGGATCACTCTTCACCTGATGTAACGCTTCGGTATGTTACGCCCACAAATTCTGAAAAGAAGAAGGTGGCGGATGCACTCAATTCCGTCGTGAATGGGATACTGAAAGAAAGCGCGCGGGGCGAAAATGAAAAAGGAAAAGCATGTGCTGTTCCCTTACGTTCCCTGAGGCCAAATTTGCCAAATCTGTTTCTAATCAAATCAAATGGTTAGCGCGGATTTGGCGGGGCGGACGGGGGTCGAACCCGCGGCCTCCGGCGTGACAGGCCGGCGTTATAACCAACTTAACTACCGCCCCACTAGAAGACGCCGAATTCCCTAAACTACTGTTTCTGCTCGCGAGTTGTCAATTTGGGTGTTTGCACTTGCGCAAAAGCCTGGCGGGGGCATTCCCATGGGTCCAAATGGGGATTCAAGAAAGTTATGCTATAAGTTATTCTTAAGTATTGGTCAGATAGAAAGGGAAGAGGCAACATGAGCGCTCCCATCATCAATGATTTTAGTATTCGGGTGGCAACGGCCAATGGAACAGGTAGCCAGTCATCGAATACTATCCTTTTTAAGTCGCTGTTTCGGATGGGCATCGGGGTTTGTGCCAAGAATTTGTTTCCATCCAATATTCAAGGGCTGCCCACTTGGTTCCAGATTCGAGTTAGCCCCAAGGGTTACCAAAATCTGCGGGAGGAAGACGACATTGTGGTTTTGATGAATCCGGAGACGGCGCACGAGGATTTGGCGAGAGTGCATGCAGGAGCCAGTGTTTTTTACAATGCTGATTTGATTCGTTTTAACAAAGAAGAGCTTAAGTCAGGCACGGTGCTTTATGCTTTGCCTGTTGAGGAGCTAGCTAAAAAAATTGTCGATGCCAAGCTGAGAACACTTCTGAAAAATGTTATCTATGTGGGTGCCCTGGCAGCTCTTTACAAGATTGATAAAGAAACTCTGGTCAGCGTTATTCAAGATCAGTTCAAAAATAAGGCTGCTGCCGTGAGTGCCAACCTGCACGCTTTGGAATTGGGAATTGAGTTTGCCTCCGAGAACTTAAAAAAGGCAGACAAGTATGAGTTTAAAAAAGGAACTGTAAATACGGACAAAATAATAATCGATGGCAATACAGCTTGCGCCCTTGGAGCGATTTATGGCGGCTGTACGGTTGTAGCTTGGTATCCCATTACGCCGTCCAGTTCACTGGCTGAGACGATGGAAAGTTATCTCGCTCAATTTCGCACAGATTCAGACGGAAAAGCGAAATACGCGATCGTGCAGGCAGAAGATGAGCTTGCAAGTATTGGGATGGTTATCGGTGCTGGCTGGGCAGGTGTGCGTGCGATGACTGCTACATCGGGGCCGGGGATTTCCCTGATGAACGAGTTTATAGGTCTTGCCTATTACGCCGAAGTTCCTGCTGTGATTGTGGATGTGCAGCGGGTTGGGCCGAGCACCGGCTTACCCACTCGAACACAGCAGGGAGATATATTGGAGTGTGCTCAAGCGAGTCACGGGGACACAAAACACGTGCTGCTCTTTCCATCCTCGCCTGGGGAAAGTTTCGAGATGATGCAAGCTGCGTTTGATCTCGCTGATCGGCTGCAGACAGTTGTGTTTGTGATGAGTGATTTAGATCTGGGGATGAACTCATGGGTTGACCAGGAACTGAATTACTCTGAGAAGAAATTCGACCGCGGGAAGGTGCTGGGGGAAAAGCAACTCGATCAAGTCAAACAATTTGGTCGCTATCTTGATGTGGATAAAGATAGCATATGCTACCGTACGCTGCCCGGCACGAATCACATTAAAGGCGCTTACTTTTTGCGAGGTACGGGTCACGACGAGTTTTCGCGCTACACGGAAAGCCCGGAAATGTTCATGAAAAATATGGAACGTCTGCTGAATAAATGGCATAGCGCCAAACGGTTTGTCCCTGAACCGATTTTGAGCGGACAACCGAAATCAAAAGTGGGAATGATTGCATACGGAACAACTCACCATGCAGTCGCAGAGGTCTTGGATCGAGTGAAGTCCACACCTCTAAAGTATTTGCGCGTGAGAGCTTATCCTTTTACCGCTGATGTCGAGGATTTTGTAAGGAGTTGCGATCGCGTTTTTGTTGTTGAGCAGAATCGGGACGGTCAGCTTAGGCAGTTGCTTGAAATCGATATTCCAGGCCATCAACAGAAATTTCGTTCAATCAAATGTTATGGTGGGTTTCCAATCTCAGCGGATTTTGTACAAAGAGAGCTGGAGAAAGAGCTGGGGACAAGATAATGGAATCAAATAATCGCATCGGGCTTAGTAAGAATGATTACGTCGGTAAACCTTCCACCTTGTGCAAAGGATGCGGGCACGACTCGATTACCAATGCCATCACTCAAGCGTATTTCGAACTGGGTGTTCCCCCGTATGAAGTTGCGAAATTCAGTGGCATCGGCTGCTCGAGCAAAACCCCGGCGTATTTTATCGATCGGGCGCATGGGTTTAACGGTGTTCACGGCCGAATGCCTTCGGTGGCCACCGGGGCGAAGCTGGCTAATCGTCGGCTCACTATTATTGGTGTGAGTGGCGATGGTGATACAGCGAGCATAGGACTCGGTCATTTTTGCCATTCGGCCAGAAGAAACGTCGATATGACCTATATCATTGAAAACAACGGAACGTATGGTCTGACCAAAGGACAGTTTTCGGCTACTTCGGATACGGGGTCAAAGAATAAGCGTGGGGTTCCCAATATCTGGCCAGTTATCGATTGCTGTGTGCTTGCAATTGAATTGGGAGCTTCCTTTGTGGCCCGTTCGTTTTCAGGCGATAGGAAGCAGGTGATTTCACTTCTCAAGGCGGCTTATTCTCATAAGGGATTTGCGCTATTGGATATCATTAGTCCCTGTGTGACTTTTAATAATCATGATGGAAGCACCAAGAGCTATACGTTTTGTAAAGAACATGACGTCCCTCTGCAAGAGTTGGGATATGTACCGGCTGCCGAAAATATTCATGTGGAAATGAAAGAAGGAGAGGTAAGGGATATTGAACTGCACGATGGTTCGCACCTGACCTTGAAAAAATTGGATCGGGAATATGATCCATCGAGCAAAATGGGGGCTTTTCATGCGATTGAGGAAGCAAGAAAGTCACACACCCTTTTGACAGGCCTTCTCTATATCAATCCGCTACAAAAAGACTTAGACAGCATTTTAAATCTGACGGATACTCCACTGATTAGTTTAGGGGAAAATGAGCTGGTACCTGGGGCTGAAGTACTCAAGAAGATTAACCAGAGTTTGAAATAGGGTTAGAAAGTGTAATAGGTTTCCAGCATGAAGCCTGAGTAGGGTTGCACTCGCCGGCAAACTCCAGCAGAACATTCGGTTCCGCCCCCTGTTTGCCCGACAAATGCTCGGGTGCTGAGTTTAGCAATTTGGTAGCTGCCACCTAAGTTCGCAAAGTGGCGGCCAGCCGCCTCTCCGTTTGTGGGAATGTATTCATAGCCCAACTGCAGGTTTAAAGATTTTGAAAAGACATACGTGAGTTCGAGCCGGTGGCGATCTTCTGTGGCAGGGCTGAGGTCGAGGTTTTCTACTTGATGCTGGCTCCGTACGCCAAACTCGATACTTTGTGCTTTGAAGGTTTTTAGTTTTGTTTTTAAAGCGGCATGAATCAGGTTGTTGTGGCCAGGCAATGTCCGATATCCGCCCCTTACCTCATTCTGTAAGCCAAGAGGACCCGCAAACTTGGAGCCTAAGACCCCATGATGAATGGACGTGTCCAAAAATCGATCGTATCCCTGAAGATACGACGCTTGAACCGATGCCCTACCCAATGTCCGCTCGATCGATAGCCTCGAGGCGAAAACATCTATGGTATTCGAAGACAGGACTATTTCCTCTTCGAGCGTTGGGGGTTTCTGAAATTCAAAAGTATATTGTCGATAGTTTTTTGATTCGAGCTTCACTTTCCAAGGAGCTGATACCCAGCTTAATGAACCGTAGCTTCCTGTTCCTACCGGCTGCATTTCGGCAACACCAATGGTTGAATGTTGCCAGAAAAGAACGTTGCTCTCGAGGTAGAGGTCGAAGTTTTGCCAAAGTTCTGATTTGGAAAAAGTCGCTCCAACTGTATGCCAGCTTTTATCGTAACGGGTGGTACCGGATGGTTGGCTTAGCGCCGCCAGATAATGAGGACCCGCTTCAATCTGAGCTCCTGCATTTACGTGAGCCGAGGCTCCAGCCAGCCAAACGTTCCTGCCTTCGACAGGGTTAGACTGTGGATTGATTGCCACCGGAGCGTGAAGTGCATTGATTCGACCTAAGAAAAATTTGGTTCTCAGACCGGAAGACTGAAATTTAATCGAAGCCCCTTCCAGGGTATTATCGATACCGAAAGCTGGATCACGATACAGTGACAAGGCGATCCCCTTGCCCAACTGTTCGTGGCTGTCTCCCAGCTTCAGTTCCCAATTTTTCCATTCCAGTTCAAGGCGTTTCTTTTCAAGCACAAACGGGTTATCTGGCCCTTCGGGATTGCTCACAAAAAAACGATTAGCAAATTGAATGTCCGTATGGAGCGTTCCGTAATGTGCTCCCACGGTTGCTTCGTGCATTAAATGGCCGGATGGCTGTGCTTCTTTATCCGACGGATCTTTCGAATTAGAAAAGAGCAGGTGATTGGAAGCTGTGACTTGGGCAAAATTACCCATTTCAGTCTCAGTGCCCCATGCAGGACCATATAAAATCAGAAAGAGAAAAACGTATCGGATCACAAACCACTTCCGTTGAGAGCTGACAGGGCATTTTGAATTTGCGAAATGAAGTCATCCTGATGACCCGTGAAGGTTTGAAGAATGTCACCGGTCTGACTAAGAAGGACTGAAAAGGGTAAAGTTCGTTCCTGATGGTACTTAGCAAAGATATCCTGCTTTGGGTCTAAGACGACCGGAAAGCTGAATCCATAAAAGCGAACCGTCGGATTTACGTCGCTGGATGTATCCGGCGTATCCACATTAACAGTAATTACATCGAAATCCGGCTTTTGACTGGATTTGAAAGCATCGGTCAGGTTTTTTAGTTCCTCAAGGCAAGGTGTGCACCAGCTCGCCCAAAAGCACACCAGCACGCCTTTTTGTTTTTCAAAAGTCTTCTTCAACGACAAGCGTCCTCCACCCAGGAGATCTCCGTTGAAAAGAGGTGCCTTTCCAGCAACCGCGACCGTTGAGATGAGGAGTAATGCAAATATTATGCGCATGGTTCACCTCCCAAGAGCAGATTTGAGTTCGGACATAATCGTATCCAAATCCGCTTTAGGATAAGGTTGAGGTGCTTTCTCATCGACCAGTATTACTGCGCGTGGCAAATCAAATTTGGGGGATTTCTTAAAGTAAGTGAAATAGGTTTTTCCTTTCCAAGGATCGGGCACCATGGTCAGTGAAAAACTGGGATGCTTGTTTCTTAGATGTGTTTTGTATTCATCCACTGCACTGGGTGTCGGAGGATCGTGCTCGATATCTTGGACAACATAAACGGTGACCGTTAACCTATCTCCGTACTCCGCCAGTTCTGATTTCACCCGCTCATCAAGCTCAGGCAACTCCTTGTTGCATACAACGCACCATTCCGCAGAGAACATAAGTAGTCCTACTTTGCTTTTCGGCGGTTCGGGCGGAATCTTGACAAGTTCCGGCCTGTCACCCGCATTGGCACAGCCAAAAAGCAGCGCAGCAAACAGGAAAGCGCTTAGTCGTTGGATCACATTCCCCCCATTTTTTGAGAATAAGAAGGGGGGCTGCTCTTGTCTAATGCTTACGCGTTATGGCGTTGACTACTGTTAAAACTAATTCACTCACAGTTTTCTTGAAGAAGCCCATCGATGACTGAGCGGATCTGCTGTTTGATGGACTCACCCCAAGTACCCGTATATTGGAACTGAATGGTTCCATGGCAGTCGGTAACGATCATTGTCGGAATGTACTGCCCGCCCACTTGGCGCCAGATTTCTCGGTTAACGTCCTTCACAACCGGGTGGTTGGGGTTATGTTTAGCGATCCAGGTCTTGATTTCGTTTTCGTCAGAGTCTAGGGCGGTATCGAGTACCTGGACGCGTGCTTCGTCTTTGTAATCGTAGGCCAGTTCGTCGACATTAGCTGCATTCATATTGCACGGGCCGCAAAAGTTGGCAAAAAACTCCATAACAAAGATGCCATTCGGATGATCGGCCATATTGTAGATTGCATCGGGTTGCGGATTATTTTTCCAGGGGAGAGAAAATGGCTTGATAGCCAAGGCTGAAGTGCAAAACAAAATCATTGCAAACAATGCGACTTGTTTCTTCATAGGTTCCTCTTTTGGATAATAGTTAAGAATTGACTCAAAAATTCTACCATACTGTTTTAGGAAAATTTTTGTCGCTAGGCAGCAAAGGGGTTACGCAAAGAGATTGACAGCAGCGTCGTCACGAATAGCATGTTGTTTTTTCCAACATATAGGAGGGGGCGATGGCCCACAAGCCAGGCAGACTTTTTATCAATAATGAATGGTACGAAGCCAAGAGCGGAAAGTACTTTCCGGTAATCAATCCGGCTAATGAACAGAAGATCACTGAAGTGGCTGAAGCAGATAAGGAAGATGTCGAGATTGCTGTTCAAGCGGCCCGCAAGGCTTTTGACGAGGGAATATGGGGGAAAATGGCTGCGCGCGAACGTGGGCAGCTGCTGAGAAGAGTGGCGCTTTTATGCGATAAGTACAAAGAGGAGCTGGCTGAACTTGAAACCTTGAATAATGGCAAGCCGATTAGCGAAACTCGAAATGTGGATTTACCGCTAACGATCGAATGCTTTGATTACTACGCTGGGTTGGCTGATAAGATTCATGGAGAAACCATTCCGGTCTCCGGTCATTTCCTAAACTATACATTGCGTGAGCCCGCTGGAGTTGTTGGTCAGATTATTCCATGGAATTTTCCACTGTTAATGGCGGCATGGAAGCTGGGGCCTGCACTTGCAACCGGCTGCACGGTAGTCCTTAAGCCGGCTGAGCAAACACCGCTAACTGCTTTACGGCTGGGTGAAATACTTTTGGAAGCAGGTTTTCCACCCGGTGTGATCAACATCCTTCCAGGCTACGGACCGACCGCTGGTGCTGCCCTTGCCAAGCACCCTGCTGTCGATAAAGTTGCCTTCACAGGTTCGACCGAGGTCGGTCGGCTCATCATGGAAATGGCGGCTAAGAGTAACTTGAAGAAGGTTTCTCTTGAGCTTGGAGGAAAGGCACCCAATATTGTGTTCGCCGATTGCGACCTGGACGCTGCTGTCCAGGGAGCCATGAGGGGCATTTTTTTCAATCAGGGTGAAGTATGCTGCGCCGGAAGCCGTCTTTTTGTGGAAGAATCGGTGAAAGACCGATTTCTCTCAAAGCTGAAGGCACATTCGGAAAGTATGATTGTGGGCGATCCAATGGACACCCGCACCCAAATGGGTGCCCAGGTTTCAGCGGAGCAGTTTCATAAGATATTGGGCTATATCGAGTCGGGGAAGAAAGAGGGTGCCAAACTTTTGACGGGTGGGATACCGGCCGCCAAGAAAGGTTATTTTATTAAGCCCACTATATTCGATGACGTCACTAACAAGATGAAAATTGCGCAAGAGGAGATCTTTGGCCCCGTTGTGTCTACAATCGCTTTTCGCGATACCGACGATATCGTTCAGCAGGCTAACGACACGATATACGGTTTGTCCGCCGGAATCTGGACGCGTGATATCGGAAAGGCACATCGGCTGGCGCACGCGCTAAGGGCCGGTACCGTCTGGATCAATTGTTACAATTGTTTCGATGCCGCGTCGCCCTTTGGGGGCTTTAAGCAAAGCGGAATTGGAAGAGAGTTGGGAACTTACGCAGTGGAGTTATATACTCAAGTTAAGTCGGTATGGGTCTCTTTAAATTAGCTTGGGCAAGGGCTGGCCTAAGGGCCGGCCCTCACCCTAAACCCTCCTGTTAACAAATGCTCCCACAATT
>JACQOU010000289.1 GCA_016207775.1 Deltaproteobacteria bacterium | reverse complement strand
TTGGCATCAGCTTGAATGCAAGCAACGGCAGAACGACTCCGTCTAAAGCACTGCAAGGCAATTGCAGCAGGAACACCAACCAGGTATTCTTCAGTCCCCAGCGCAACAGATTCCTCCACCACTTGTGTTCGAGTCGCACCTTCATTGATGGAGCGTAGAATGGGAAGTGCAACTGTTTTGTTAAGGACTTCTGCGTTTTCTTTCCTTTTCATTGCCAAAGTGTTGCGATAAGTACTCAAATCTTGAGGCAGAAACGTTTGGTCCTTATATCGAAAAATTTCGCCTGCACTAATAGCAAAATTCAAGTTTTGTGAACGTACTGGATCGACTGTCATTGTCGCCATACCCAGGAGCTGCCCGCCGGAATCAAAAACGGGTCCACCGCTGTTTCCAGCGCTTATTGGAACAGACATCTGGATCATCTCAACCGAATCGCCTTTATTGTTGGTTGTAGATTTCTGAGTTCGCACACCAGAGAGTATTCCAGAGGTCATGCTGTATTCAAATCCAAGCGGATGACCGATTGTAAAGATCTGCTCTCCTATTTCCATTGCTTGCGCGGGAGAATCGAACCACGCTTCGGGTTTGGTTTTTATTTGTAAAAGACAAAGATCGATTTCTCTTTCGTCGCGGCATTTCAATATTCTTACGTCGTGAAGAATTGTTCCGTTAAACAAGCGAATTTTAAGTGGGTAACCAAAATCAAAGGCCTTCCTTAGGACATGGTAGTTAGTGATGAGCAGACCATCGTGAGAAATGAAAAAACCAGTTCCCAAGCTTGACCTTACATTTAACAGTTCTATTTCGATGACTGCGATTGCTGGCTTTAGCTTTCTGAAGAGAGCCTGCTGGGTGCTGGCAGCGACCCCGCTAGTGGCAGAAACAGCTCCATTCGCAGAGACTACGGAGCCTTCCCCCAAAGTATTTTCTGCCAGATTTCTCCCGTTAAGCTCTTTCTGAAGGTTGCAGTCGTCTACCCTGCCCTCGTCACAACGTTTCTTAGCAAGTTTGGCAGCCTGCAAGCGAAAATTTTTAGCATCCTTTAAATTTCCATTTTCTTCCAATTTGGCCGCGGCATTAAAGCATCCAAGGGAAATTCCGTGTTCACATGCAAGCCGATAGTATCCCAAAGCTCGCTCTTTGTTTCCAGCAATTGCAAGGCTCATTCCAACATTGTTACAGCCCAGAAAATCTCCTGCATTACAGGCTTTCTGGTTAAAAGCAGTCCATTTTTTCGAAAAGCGTTCTTCGTAGTCTGAAAGATTGAGACAGGCGACCGCCAGCCTTCGAGTACAGGCTATTTTGAAATAAAAAAGCGCTTTCTTTGCTTGGTTTTTGTCTCGATAATCCAAACCCGCGTTAAAACATCCGGTTGGATCTCCGAGTTCACAGCCCCTTAGGTTATATTTTAGTGAGGAAGCATGCTTTCCCTGCGTATGATACGAAGCCCCTAACACAGTACAGGAATAGGAATCGTCGTGCCGACAGGCAGCACTTAAAAGTCTCTCAGCTTTTCTGTACGCTTTCCTCTCAAAATATTCCTTTCCTGCGTTGTAACATCCAATCCAGCTTTGCTTGGTACAAGCTTTTTCATAATAGGGCAGGAACTCAGCGGAAGAATGGCCCAGCATCTTTAGCGCCAATCCCGCATCGTTGCACGATCCAGAGCCACCCAAAGTGCAGCTCTTTATGAAAAAAGGTGCAGCGCTCCCGTAATCTTGGCTATCAAGACCTTTACGTCCGAGCCGATCGCATTCTTGAATGTCGTTACATTTTGCTAAGAGTGAATCCTTTGGCGCACCAAACGAGGAAACGGTAAGACAGGTTAAGAAAAGAATGGCAGCAAGTATTCGTGTGATAAATTGATTTCTGTACTCCATTTTCGCCTGCCCGTTCATATGCTGGTCGATTGGTTAATTTGCAAGACATGTTCCAGCAGCAATTCATACCCAAAACTCAAAATTAAGATAAAGCAACCCTCCACAAACTGCTTAGCAACTGTACACTGGCAGTCTTAGGTTTCGGATATCGTTGAATATCTTGCGCCCACTACTGTATTCGCTAATTGACAACAATCTGGACAGTGCTTTCTTCCACTAAATTAGACGTTTAGTTGCGGGGATATATTTCATGTTCACAGTCCAAACTTCCCCTGGAGCAATTCATCCCCAACAATCGGGAACTTCCGCTTGCTGCGCAATCGGCGAAGTACTTGCATACTCATTTAGTATTCAGTGGGGGTAAGGATGTTTGCATCATTGAGTAGACTGAGTAGACTCAAACTTCTTGTTGCCTTGTCATTGTTCTTGGGGACGGTAACCATTTCGCATTACGCGCTTGCACAAGATATGGATTGGTTGGCAAGGCTGACATTCCAATATGCCTCACAGGAATCTGCACGTCTTTCTCGGCAAGCAAACGCAGAGGAAAACTATGCCACGAGTGAGCGAAGCATGGCAGATACCTACCGCCAATGGGCGGAGCAGCGGCGTCAGTTTGCTGCCAATTCTTCCGATCCACAAACTGCGACCCGATTACGGCAACAAGCGCGAGAATATGATAACGAGGCGTCTAATCTGGAACAAATCGCTCACTCCGCCGATCAACGACGCGCACTCTACCGCTGGTCAGCATCCAACCAAGACAGTACCGCTTCAAACGCTTCATTGCTTCACAACGCTATTACAGCTGATACGCCCTTGAACGATAGTTTTCCGCGTGTAATGGAGGCCGCCTCTACTGGCAATCCGTCCGGCCTGACACCAGGTGAAACTGAAACGGCAGCAAGGCAAGCTATGGCTTATGCTGACGCTGCAGCAAGAAGTGGGGATGAACCCCGTTTCAGTGACTTCGCAGGAATTGCAGCAAATTTGAGAGCGGCAAATGGCGACTGGGTCGGCCAACCAACTGGCAGCTCTTCCCCGCAGGTAGTTGATTTGGCACCTGGAATGCCTGTTCGGCCAACAAATCTAACGTCGAACGATACCGTGCTCATTGGTGAAAACGGAAACGGTAATCCTAGCAGCATGTATACCGCCGATACTTACGGTCATTTTTCACAAACGGCACCGAATACCCCAATCAGTCTCTTTGACAGTGCCACAGGCCTAAATAATGCACTTCAAGATGCTTCTGGGCAGGTTCATGTTACGCTACACGGCGCGCCCGGTGTACTTGATACTGGCACGGATGTAGTCTCGACAGATTCCAGCCAGTTTCAACAATGGGCAGATAGCATTCGAAATAATTCGCGAATCACTAGTGTTACTGTGGACGCGTGCTATTCGGCCTGTCCTTCCCCAAATGGAGGACCGAGCGTAGCAGAGCAACTTGCTAATCTGTCGGGAGTTCCTGTTACGGGATATACCGGACCGTTATATATCAGTACCATCACCGGGAACGAAGCAAATTCATCGACTTTTCACTCGGCAATTCCAGGCAACTCGCAAATTACCTATAGGGCTAATTATCCAAGCTTGCTTGGCAATCAATGAAGTGGGAGATGAAAATGAATCAGTCATTCTTAATTGAAATAAAAAATCAACAGCTAATATTGCCAAAGGTAATCTTTTTAGTACTGACCATGTTCGTTCAGTTGGGTAAGGCGGATCTTAATACTGACTTTTTTCAGGAACAACAAACTACAGATGCAAGTCAGGAAGCAAGGCCATCGCATGGCTCAGGAACATTTGCTAGTTTGCCGTACACATATTCAGTTTCTCCCACGACGAGAAAGAGGTCCGTAGACTCTCGACCTTTCGTTCAATCAGATGATGGAACAAGAAGAGTTTATCTACCAAACGACTTTACCTGGGCAGAATATCAACAGGCGACCGCCAGTTTGAACAGCTCCAGCGCATCCAATTCCTCGAACGCTTCGCGGCCTCCGGTTTCGGCCGCAAGAAATGGTTCGCAGCCAACTATCCATCAGATAGCTGAATGGGCTAACCTTTTGCCCGAAGCTCGATCAAGCAAATCGATGAATGCCCCGAGCGAAGCTTGGTTAAAGGAACAGCTGATCAATGCTATGGGCAATCAGGATGCTTTTAGGTTCATTCTAAGCAACATTAATAGCAGCGATCCCGACCATCGGCATGCAGCCCAGGGTCTGCTAGACGCCCACGGTAGCGCAGACTATGGGAGGGGATACTTGCAGTTAGAAACTCAGTCCGGTCAAAGGATAGCTCTTAGGTTTGATAACACCAACCCAGCCCAAAGCCTGTCGTCTGTTCTTTCTGCCTACATGAGTGCTAACAATCTGTCAGGTAACCCGGCTGATCTACTCACGATGAGAAACAGTTCATCGGATGGAGCGCCGGTAGCTTTCACGGTGGGTTCAAACGGTGATTTGGTCAGAGACCAAAATTATATTCATTTGCCAGCGATAACCCCTCGGAAATGGGGTGAGAAACCAGACGAAATAGGCCTTAGATTTAATTTGCAATAGAATCCTATAATAGAGGCAATTTTGAGCTTAAGGGGTAATTAACGATGGGGGCGAAAAATGTGGAACAGCTGGGTACTTACAAAAGTCGACGGGAATTCGAAAATTAATCAAAACACATCCTTTGTCACCGACTACTTTTGGAACTGGATAAATGAGCAACCTAAAGATTCTAAAAACAAGCTCGATAAGGATGGCCGCAGTTTTGGCCTGCGCGTTAATAAAAACTCAGAAACACGAGTTCGTCGATGAGATTCACTTTTCAAGTCATAATTCTACTTGGCCTTATGGTCTCGTTGCGCGTATGGGGACAGGCTGGAGATCCGAATAGCGCCGAAGTCAAATCTGCAACAGGCGATACCGGCCAGCATGACAAAGATACCAAACAGACTGGGAAGAATGCCAAAGAACAGCCAAATAACGACTTCCTTCAACAACTATACGACAAAGTATTAAAACCAAACCAAGAAGC
>JACQOU010000317.1 GCA_016207775.1 Deltaproteobacteria bacterium | reverse complement strand
GCTTAGGGTTGTGATGGATAATTGCGAAGATGAATCCCAGTCTTTGCGATTCCCAAAGCTTGATGTCGATATCGTCACAGGGGATTCTTTCAAGTTCGCTATTGACCTTCAGGGAAAATATGAAGATCCGACATCCGAAATCGAAGGCATGGTTCGCATCGGAGGGAAGCGAACTTTCTACTGCAGCCGACTTCCGATCTCTGACGATGAAGTGGTTGGCTTGTATGAGAATGTTCGATTCAATAAGCACTCGTCCGGTGGCCGTGCGCCTTATTTCTTTCTGTTCTTCGACGGGCAAATTCGATCGCTATTTCCCGGCAAAGATGGCAATACAATTTTCCATTCAAAGGACTTGGCACTGGGCACTCCGTGTCGTCTTAAAGGAAAATCGCTGCGCCTTCTCGATACCGAGGCAATGAGGGTTGAAAATGCTCAGGGAAAGTACACGGAATTGGCAGCCTATCTCACCGCTCTTAACGAAGCCGCCTGGAGGTTAGAAAAAACTTTGGCAAAGCATCTCATTCGCGTCCATTTGGAATTCGGGGAGAGTTCAACCGCAAAGTCCTCACGCTTGATTTCTGTACTTGATTTTCTTTCAAGCAATCCTGATCGGCTTGTTAAGTTTTTATCCCTCAAAGGGCTTCAGTCTATACGGATCACAGATAAGGAGTCAGAGCAGGCAAACCTTTCTCAGGAGGCATTAGTCATCCCGGCTGGCATTACAAATTCGCCAAACCAGTTACTTGAATGGATGGATAGGGACTTGTGGAGCTATTGAACAGGAAGGGTGACCTCTTGTTTGAGAACAGTTGGGGTAATTAGTTGGGCAACAAAGCGTAACTTGAAATCACACTGCTACTTAGCTAGGATTCCGCCCAATGACCGATACTGGAAAGCCAAGAGCGATTGCCCTTATGTCAGGCGGACTGGATAGTACGCTCGCAGCTCGTCTGGTTAAAGACCAAGGGGTGGAAGTGATTGGTTTAACACTAACTTCCGCTTTCGGCTGCCGATCTGAAGTGCAGAAAAGTGCGGAACAGATTGGCATAAGATTGAGATTCAAGGACAAAGGCAAAGAATACCTCGATCTTCTTAAAAATCCTCATTATGGATACGGCAAGAACATGAATCCTTGCATCGACTGCCGCATCGATATGTTTAAGATCACCCATTCGATAATGTTAGAAGAAGCGGCTGACTTTATTGTGACAGGAGAAGTGCTGGGGCAAAGACCGATGTCCCAACGGCGCGATGCAATGGATATTATTGATCGAGATAGCGGCGTCCGTGGGTTGGTTCTGCGCCCTCTGTCGGCACATTGCATGGAACCTACCCTGCCCGAGCTAAAGGGATGGATTGATCGCGAGAAATTATTAGGCATTATCGGACGCGGCCGTCATACCCAATTTGAACTCGCACAAATGCTTGGCATTACAGAATACGGAACGCCCGGAGGCGGTTGTCTTCTAACGGATGCCGGCTTTTCATCCCGACTGCGTGATTTTTTTGAATTTGACAATAAAGAGTTCCGACATGAGCGAAGTGCGCTGTTGCGGTATGGTCGTCATTTTAGACTCTCGGGACAGACAAAGGTAATCGTGGGAAGGGATGATGAAGAAAACAAAGCCCTGGCCCTTCGTTGGAAGGATGCTGGATGCACGTATTTTGAACCTCAAAATTTTCCGGGCCCTTCTGCCATCGCTTGGGGAAAAGTGGAAGAACAAGAGCGGGCGGTTGTTGGGGGCATGATATTGCGATATAGCAAGAAACATCAAACTCAAGCACAGATTCATTTCGAATCGGAAGCTGGGGAAGGAACCGTCACCGTCGAACATCCTCTTGCTGAGGAACAACTATCGGCCTATCGAATATGAAGCATCTAGACCGCGTTATTGTCGCCTTGGACCAAACAGATCCGGCTAAAGCCTTCCGGCTGGTGGACACCCTGGGAGATACCATACGATGGTACAAAATAGGCCCCATGCTCTTTACGCGAGCTGGGAATGAAGTCATTTCTTTTTTGCACAAGAGATCAAAAAAGATTTTTCTGGACCTTAAGCTGCACGATATTCCTAAAGTGGTTGCCGATACCCTGCACCAGGTCGCAGACCTGGGTGTTCAGTTCGCAACAGTCCATTGCCTGGGAGGAAGGCGGATGCTTCAGGCTGCGAGTTACAGTTGCCGCGGCTCTCAACTAAAGCTCATTGGTGTCACAGTGCTGACGAGCCTGGAAATGCAAGACTGGCGTTCGCTCGGGTGGACCCACACCAACCATACTGCAACCTTGCTGCTCGACTGGGCCCTGGAAGCGAGATTTGCCGGAATTGTTTGCTCACCCCAAGAACTTTCTTCCTTGCGCTGCAAAGCTTTAGACGGGTTCTTACTCATCACTCCCGGCATTCGGCCGATGGGTTGTGAAGTCTTTAATGAAGACCAAGTGCGGGTGGCCACCCCTCAGCAGGCATTAGAGTGGGGAGCGGATTATGTTGTTGTGGGAAGACCTGTCACGCAGGCTCGCGAGCCGCGCCAAGCTGTTGAAAGCCTTTTCCAGATATGAAACCAAAGGCGATCGAGATCAGCTCACTCAGTGCAATCGATCACATTTTATCAAAAAGACCCAAACGAATTAAGCAACTGACGCTATCGGATTTATCGGGCATTGTGGCAACGCGATTGCGTATGATCATCGAAAAAGCGCAACGTTGTGGTGTTCCGATTCGACAAGGTGGACCTAAATCGCCTGATCCGCTTGTAGCGACAATGGAAGCGTTTGAGTTTTCGGATGCTCGTACCATCGAGCAAGATCTCGATTTAGTCCAGTCAGCTCTTATGGTCGCCCTCGATCACATACAAGATCCCCAGAACTTCGGAGCGATCTGCCGAACGGCAGATGCGTTTGGCGCAAGTGCTATTCTTCTGCCCAAAGATCGCAGCGTAACCATAGGACCAGGCGTCTATTCGGCATCGGTCGGAACCGTTGAGACGTTACCCATCTGTTTAGTGGGTAACCTCGGCGAGAAACTGCGCCGGTTGAAGGAAAAGGGATTTTGGATTGTTGGAACCACCCTCGACTCCGACGCTTCTCCCCCATGGAAAATGCCCACCTTTGAGAAAATCGTTTTGGTATTGGGGGCAGAACTCGAAGGGCTCAGCCCTCTCATTGACCAGCTTTGCGATTGGAAAATTACCATCCCGATAAACGGAACCGTGCAATCGCTAAACGTAAGCCATGCAGCTGCTATTTTGCTTTACGAGTGGACAAGACGCAGACTGGTCACTTGAGACGCTCACTAAAATCTTCAGCAAATGCGCGTGCATTTAACTCTTCGCCCGTCGAGTACCGAGTGAGCTCGTTCCAACCAAGCGTCCTGCCCGGTCCAAACACCTGTGTTTTCAGGTAGTCACCCACCCGCTTATCGCCGACATAGGTAACCCGCGAGGGCTTCTGCTTGGAGAACAATTTTGAAGTGATGGCATGGTGAAGTTGCGAGGCAAACAATTCTCCCATCATGTAATTATGGTAATAAACAGGCGCGGATACCAAATGGATCTTGGAAGCATAGTCTGGCTTGTTACGCAATTCCGGTCGTTTGATAAGCTGGTACCGTTCCACCAGATCCCACCATCGTTTGTTCAGATCCTGTGCAGGATTTTCATACATCGCCCTTTCAAATCGAAGCATGACCTGACACCAGCGTGAGAACACTAGAAGCTGGTTACGCAGAATCTGGGAAGCTGCCTGGCCGATCTTCTTTCTAGCCACCGCCTTCTTAGGCGCAATGCCGGTTTCCTGCATCCAATGGATATTCTTTGAGAGTCGCCCGAACATCATGGCGATTCCTTCAGTGGTCAAAATGTGTGATTCCGAACGAAGCAGATAAGGCAGGGTCTTTGGAATATTCTTGCTTGAATAGACAGCATGACCCAGTTCATGCAATAGCGTTTCAATCCAGTACTCGTTTGGAACAAGATTCGCAAGGACCCGCACATCCCCTTCCCTGTCAATATCCGTGCAGAAGGCATGCGGGCTTTTGCCCTTCTTCTCGTAGAGATCGCTTCTGGCAATCACATCTTCGATGGGTAAACCAATCCCTGAATAAAAGTTTCGTGACAGTTGCAAGATATCCGTTGTCGCGTACACGGAATCCAGGTCGGCTTCGAAAACCGAAGGAGACTCTTGGAAAAAAGGATCCCGATAATGCCACGGTCTCAGTTCGTCGACTTTAATGCCGAGGGCTTTTGCCAGCCGTTTGTCTATATCAGACTTGGCGGCTTTGAACGGCTCTTGGGTGAGAGAGTCCAATTCATCGAAAAGCTTCAAAACGCTCTGGCCACTTTGTTCCTGCAACACAAGCATCATTTCATGGTAATGCGGAAATCCAAGCTTCCTTGCAGCTTGATTCCTCAACTCAACCAGCTCTTTCAGTTCCTTCTCCACAATGCTTCCCACTTCCTTGGAAGCTTCCCATGTCTTCTGAAGTTGTGAAGAGTCTCGTACCTCTTTCAGAGTTTTTCGAACCTGATTCTCAGTGAGTTCTTGACCCTCAACTTTTGCTCTAAAAACGTTAAACGCTTTCTCAACTGAATTTGCTTTAGCCACTATTTTCTTAAGGAGAGAGGGATCCACCTGCTTTTCCAGATACGCAAGATAGACAAGATCAATCTGTCTCTTAAGCAATTTATCCGCCACCTGACCATCTTTCTTGATGGCCTCAATTTCAGAAAAACTCTTCCTATCGGATAAAATGGCATCGATTTTGTTTTGCGATTCTTCTTTTTTCTTAAAATCTTCATCTTTGCCTGTGATGTTGGCATCCCACCAAGCCAGATTAGCTTGTTTTTCGAGAGGCCTGATCACCGCTTCATGCTTTTGAATAAACGCTGAAGCTCTCGATAACCAGTCTATCTCAGCGCCCCAGGCAGAAAACTGAAAAGCCATAGCCAGCAACCCACCCTTTAATAAGCAGTTATTTTTCATAGGCTAAAACCTAACGGATGGCTGAAACGTTGGCAAATTCCCCCTCTGAAAAGGTACATCCTTCCTTTTCAGGAGGGGACCCGTGAGCAAAGCTCACGGGGCGGCGGCCTTCTTTCTGAAAAGGAAGGAGATGTAACCTTTTAAACAATGATTAGCTGGCTTGCTTTTGAATTTCCTGTTCGCGTTCTCGATTATCTTCGTCTCCCCCGTGAGACATTGGAATTTCAGACGCTGGCGCCTCAGTCAACGACCGCATTTCGATTGGGCGTACTCTGCGTGCCCGTCCGCCCTTCCGACCGGCTTCTTTAGCTTCGTCGGGAGTAAATTCATGGGCACGGCCCTTAGCATGCGCTGCTTTTCCACCGCGTCTGGCAATCTCCTTTTGTTTTTCGGGGTCCATCGAAGCAAAACCTCTCTTGCTCGTTAATTTTTCTCCTAACATGTCTTTCCTACCTCCTTCGTTGTCTCCTCAGAAATCTATCCTGAACAGTTTGCAACCCCTGTGCCAGCTCTACTTTGTTAAGCTGTTAGCTAAAAATCTCCGAAACAACAGAGAAAACTGATGAGTTCAAAACTGTTGGAGAGTTGGACTTCTTCCGATCGTGGCAAAATGCCACGCTTCATGTGTCGGTTTTTGCATCACGGATGGGCTTCGCTTAAAATTCGGAACAATGCTTCAATTGTTTTAATAGCTTCTATAGATGACACTCTCCCGGATCACATCTGGAATAAAATTCCCTGTCAGCTAACTGCTCACCTGAACCAAGTTGTAATACCTGCTGATCCTTGCTTCCATAGCGAAAAACCGTAATGCCCTTCAACCCCACTTCCCAAGCCTTTCGATAGATGGATTCGATTTTCTCGGCTGTAGTGTCAGCCGGCAAATTAATCGTCTTAGAAACCGCATTATCAACATGCTTTTGAAAAGCCGTTTGGATTTGTAGATGAAATTCGGGAGGTATTTCAAGGGCTGTCTTAAACAGATTCTTAATCGATGGCTCCAACAATGGAACCCTACCGAGGTGACCCTCCTGGCGAATTCTGTTAATCAGCGCTTCGCTGTAAAAACCTTTTTCTTTAGCAATCGAAACAAAAAGGGGATTCAGCTCAAAAAAATCTCTGCCGTCGAGTACTCCCTTTCTTGAGTAGGCAAGCGCGAATAACGGTTCTATGCTCGCTGATGTGCCTGCCAAGATACTCAATGTTCCAGTTGGCGCAATAGAAGTCAGTGTCGCATTCCGCAGACGCAGTTTTTTTTTCGCATAGGTGCTCATCTTCCAGTTCGGAAAAACTCCCCGTTCTTTCGCCAAAGCATGCGAAACTTCACTGCTACGCTTATAGATAAAATCCATGAGCTGTTCTGCAAAGTGAAGCGCCTCATCGGAAGTATAGGCAATCCCAAGAAGGATCAGCATCTCGGCAAAACCCATTACCCCCAAGCCAATTTTGCGGTTACCCGCTACTGCTTGGGCAATAGAGGGTTCAGACCACTGTGCAACATCAATCAGATTATCAAGAAACCGAACAGCTAGCCCCACCGTTTCACCGAGCTTTTCCCAGTCGACAACCCAACCCTTTGCTCCTTGCCTCATCATCCGCTTTAAATTAATCGAGCCAAGGTTACAGGCCTCGTACGGAAGAAGCGGCACTTCACCACATGGATTGGTTGCTTCTATTGCTCCCAGTCGGGAGAGTGGGTTTCTTCTCGCAATTTCATCCAGGAATATGAGGCCAGGATCTCCGCATGCCCATGCCGCCTTTGCCATGCTTGATAATAAAGAAGCAGCATCCGTATGGCTTACAATTTTTCTTGTTTCAGGGTCACGCAATGGGAATCGAGCACCGGACTGCGCCGCTCTCATAAAGGTGTCAGTCACTGCTACGGACAAATTGAAGTTAGGGAAACTCTTGCCGTCCAGTTTGGCTTCCACGAACTCCATAATATCGGGGTGATCTACCCGTAAAACCCCCATGTTGGCGCCACGGCGCTTGCCTCCCTGTCGGATATTTTGTGTCGCCGTATCGAATATTCGCATAAAAGAAACGGGACCTGAGGCATTGCCGCCCGTTGAGGTCACTCGCGAGCCTTTCGCCCTCAATCTTGAAAATGAGAAGCCCGTACCGCCTCCCGACTGTTGAATTTTTGCCATCATGGCCAACGATCTAAATATTTCTTCGATGCTGTCTTCCACGGGAAGAACGAAGCAAGCTGCCAGTTGGTTGAGTCGCAATCCGGCATTCATCAAGGTAGGAGAATTCGGAAGAAAATCGAGCTGTGAAAGAAGAGCATAAAACTTTTCTTCCCAGAAACTGGCCTCTTTCCGTCCAGCATGCTTCAACTCAGCTTTAGCCACGTGCCGGGCTACTCGGCGAAAAAGGTCCAGCGGAGTTTCCACAATTTCACCTTTCTTGTCCCGTTTAAGAAAACGCGCTATCCAAACCTGTTTAGCAGTTTCAGAAAACTCAGCAGAGCCCGTTGAAAAAGCCATGCGCTCTTTAATCTCCTTTTTCATAGCCAGAGACTAGCACATTTTCAAAAAAGACTTGCGCGGAACAATTCATGGAGGCATAAGAACACCAAAAGTGACCGACATGCTACAAAAGACCATCAAAGAACTTCCAGAACCAGCTCAACATTTTAGTTCTCTTGTAAACGGCCGCCACTCCATTCGAAAGTTCAAACCACAGCCGATCCCGGAATCCAGCATAGACTTCATTGCCAAGATGACTAACCGAGCCCCGTCAGCTGGCAACCTTCAGGCTTTCCAAGTGTTCATTGTCTCTGATGTTGAGATTCGCCAAAGACTTGCCGAAGCTTCTCTTAATCAGGACTGCGTGCGCCAAGCACCTATCGTTCTTGTTTTTTGTACTAACCCACTCGAATGCGAATCACAGTACGGATTGCGTGGCAAGGAGCTGTATAGCTTGCAGGACGCCACCATAGCGACCACTTACGCTCAACTCGCCGCCTCATCGCTCGGTTTAGCCAGTGTGTGGGTAGGTGCGTTTGATGAACAGGCAATCACTAAAATTCTTTGCCTCCCCCCCGAACTGCGCCCTATTGCGCTTCTTCCCGTGGGTCACCCCGCTGAAAATCCAGAGCCTACTGGCAGGCGTGACTGGAAGGATGTTTTTCGTCCTTTACCGTTGTAGATAATTTCTTTTTGCTCAACCACCCAACTCGAAGTATTTTGAATTGAACCCGGATTTCGCATTTTGAATCGTAGCAAAGCGTGGGAAGCTTTTGATAGGTCCAATTCCCAATGCAAAATCCAGGTTGAACATTGGGGTGGAGCATGCAAACGCAAATTCCTTTTAAAAAAGTCCTTTGGCCAATCGATCCTTTAGTTTCGGACCAAAGGCTCCAGGCGTTAACCGCTCGCGCACTCATGCCATTCAGAGAAAAGTTTGATTTTAAGTTGCAGCCGGTCTCCGTAATTTTAGAAGGCCAATTACCTTACATTTTTCCGCAAGGCTTTAAGTTGAATGATGCCGTGAAGGAACTGGAGTCCTCAGTTTCTAAATGGCTCACCAACATTCACATCGGAACCTTTGAAAAACCAAGAGTGCTTGTCGAAAAGACATTCTCAATCAAAGCGAGTGTACAGGCCGTACTCCGTTTAGCTAAAGAAGCGCATTGTGACCTAATCGCAGCAAGTACGCATGCGAAAGAAAGGACTGATGACCTCGATTTTGGCACTTTTTCTGAGACTCTGTTCCTCTCTTCCTCGGTGCCTCTTCTACTAGTCAATGCAGGCACTCGAATGGTTGAAAAATATTCTGAAGTCCTTTTCGCCACAGACATTTCGAAAGCATCGGAACGAGCGTTATATGCGGTTGGCGAATTGGCTAAATTCATTGATGGACGTGTGAATTTGTTTCACCGCCTCGATACCGCTGATGATCTTCCGCTCAACAGACTCTCTCAAAACAAGGAGGCTCGAGCAAAATACGCGGAACTCGAACAAACCAGACGGGAACAGGTCCTGTGGGAATGGGTGGAACACCTTAAGAATGAGGGAGTCAGAGCTGATTTCATCATTGAGCGGACTCCTTCCCTGCATACGTCATCCGCCATCCTTGCACATTCTCAACGCTTAGGCGCAAACCTTATTGCGCTGGTATCCCAAACGCTGGAAGCACACACCTACCCAGGTAGCGTCACTCGCCAGGTAGTGCGGGCAGCTCACATTCCTGTTTTGGTCTTGCACCCTGGAACCAGGTTTAAGAAACACACCATTGATCAAAGATAAAAATGCCCCATTAACCAAATAAAATCACCAAAGCGATCCATAATGGCTCTATTACGTATGCGTTCCCACTGCAGCACAACCTCGAGATGAGGCCGGGGGAAAAATTGCACTCCCAAACCGTATGCATCTGAAAGGGCCGAGAACTGACTGAAATCAAGGCAAAGTAATTCACTAACGACATAGGCATGCAGACCGGAAAGAATTTCGTAATTTATTCGTATGTAATCAGCGCTTCCCAACGTCGCCTGGTTCGATGCGCTTTGAAAATACTGAATATCGGCTTCGGCCAACAGATAAAACTTTTCGGCGAATCCAGCAATGATGAACGGTCCCATCACATGGCGCGATCCGAGATCGTTCCATCCAAAAAAATAGCTGATACCCGTTTTTGAATTGCTATTAATAAAAGCAGAAGAGCGCAGGGCCAACCCCTTTTCTCTTTGTAGATCTGCCGCATCTGGCCTGCCAAGAACCACGGATGCAAACGCGTCCAAATTTGCTCCTGTCCAGGAGAACTCTACGTTGTAGGTTTCCGTTCCCTGATCCCAACCCAAACCTCGCTTAATGGCGGATGTGTGATCGGCCATGTGAATTCCGAAGGCATGGGGAAACTTGCCAACACGAAGGGAAAATATTCCAGACGTGTATTGCAGGTAATGTCTACGCAACAGCACTTCATCGATGACTCTGTGAGAGCCTTGCACTGCCTGCCGCCCCACAGTCCCGACGAACTGGAACTTACCCAACTTTGCCCCAGCCTCAATGTCAGTTTGCATCAACACCACACGTCCTTCTGAACCAGCCAACTGTTTGTGGCTTAGGACGGTTCGTATGTCCCCGCCTAACGCTAACCAGGGCGGCACATTCACCGCGCCATACAAAAAAGCCCCTTCCGCATTGTTGCTCCAGTGGCTCAGCAGATGCTCGGAAAGGCTCCTGCCATAAGAGGTCAATAGGCCACCGCCATCAGGGCTCATGTGACAAGCCGTACAATTAGGGTACCCGTGTCGGACCATTTCCGGGAAGCCAAGCGCATAGCTAGCTAGTAAGGAGACCGTGAGAATAGAAAACCTATTGAGGATTGGGTTGCGGCTCATACTGAATCCTCACCAAGATGTTCACTTCATCACCGACGGTCACTCCCATGAAATTTGGAATTTCTACTCCGAATTGCGACAGCTTGATCAAAAATTCAAACTCCAAATCCGCTCGCCCCGAGCGCGCAATCACTTTGGTACGTCCTTCTATCGGTTGAACGATATGATGCAGCTGCAGCTCACCAAAAAAGGGGAATCGGTCACCAAGAAAATCCACCTTTGTGCAATTTAACGGCAACACGAGTTTGCTCAATGTGAACTCGGCAGTAGGCCATTTGGCAGTCTCCAGTTTGTCTCTCAAATGGTGGTTGCGTAACTCAATTCCCGTATCCAATGAATCGAGCAGCAAAACGGCTTTCCCTTTTACCAAGCATCTTTCTACAAAGAATTCACCGCTTAACTGCTTTGCACGCCCAATAATTCTAAATGATCCCGGCATGCCGATCGCGATAAACTGAACTTCCGCCGGTAGAGTTGCCAGGGTTCCAGATAAAAATACTGACGGACCGGCCCAACCTGACGAAGCGAGCAGCAACCCCCCAACCAAAAGACACTCTGCGAATGCAACCCTGCACCTCATCGTCCTATTGTATTCGAGAGTCCCCTTCATTGCGAAATCTTCAAAACCTGCGCCATGCGAACCCGTTAGGACCCGTCAGGTGCATACCCAGGTTGCAAAAAAACCTGCCCAGCGGGGTGATGCGTCACAAGCGCTTCTGCCATGTGGTGTTAAGAGGTAAGCATCTTTTCGCAAAATACCGAAAAGTAGTATTAGGAGACCCCTTCTTTGGGCCTGGAGGGCCCGAACTTGAACCGTCCATTTTCACATATCCCAATACGCTACAAGGTGCTTTCAGTCCTTGCCTTTCTGCTATTGGTGGCGGTTTGCTTTTATACTTTGCTCGCTTCCTTTCTTTTTCGACAAGAAAAAGTTGCGTTGCTCTATGAGATAAACCACAGCATTGCAATCAACACGGCGTCTCAGCTGAAATCTTCTATCATTAGCACGGCCGAAAAAATCAAGTTTCCCGTCGTGTTGGAAATGCTCTCCCGCACAGGCAATGTCCGAACAACCGGGTTGAAAGACCCCAGTCTGCAAAAATTGCAGCTTTTTAGAAAAACCAATGATGCTTTTGAACCAGTGCCGATTGAAGGCCAAGGGGAGCCCAAAAGAAAAGTGATCCCGGGTAACAAGCATCTGAATGAAGCAGTCAATGCAGGTATCGCCTTTTGGGGTGAACCCCACGATGATCAGATTTCATTCCTTTTGGCAAGCCGAGTGGATATCAAAACAGATAAGAAACAAGACACACTTGTCGCCGTATTGGAATTGGAATCCAATTTTTTCTTTGAAACCATGCAATTGGCAAGCGTCTATAAAACATATTTGGTTAAGAAATCCGGTGAATCGCTTTTGGAGTGCAATCGAGGCAAGCTACGGCCCGCAAAAGCATTGGATAACCATCCCTTAACCACATTGATTAAGGGCGATGCAAGCGGAACCAATAGCGGCGTTCTTTCTTTTAACTTTGACGGCGAAAGTTGGTATGGCGCCTATGCTCCTGTGGGGCTGGCAGATTTATATGTTTTCAGTCAAGCTAACCGAAGCGAAGTCCGCAATGCTATCGTAGTACTCATCCAGCGCTCGCTTCTTTTTGCACTCATTGTCATTACGCTGACTTTTGGCGTGAGCATCCTATTCACAGCACGCCTCACTAAGAATATCCATATTTTGACAGAAAGCGCTCGCCAGATCGGCGAAGGAAAGCTCGAGTTTGAAGCCAAAATCCGCTCTCGGGACGAAATCGAGGAACTTGCCACAACCCTTGGATGGATGGTCACTGAGCTCACTAAGTCTAGAGACGCTCTGGACAAGTACAATAGAGAACTCGAACAAAAAGTGGCAGAGCGGACCATAGAATTAAGGCAAAAAAACGAAGCCATAAAAAAAGCACAGGAAGATTTAGTAAAAGCAACTCAAATGGCTGCAGTGGGAGAGATGGCAGGACGGACCGCTCATGAAGTTCTAAATCCATTGACTGCAATCATTACACGTTCTGAGAGTTCCCTGGATAGAATCAAGTCAGCAAAGGCATCTCGGGCGGGAGAACAAATTGCGGAACTGTTGAAAGCTTGGGAATCCGATTTACAAACTGGAGGAATGGATGGGCTGATCAATAACTGGAAAAATCCTTCGGCAGTACAGACAGGCCTAACCTTGCTTGAGGAAGATTTAGGCAATTTTAGAACGCTCCTCACCCACCTCGCTCAGGAAGAGGGTAAGGTAGCAGACGATTTGCAGTTTGTTTATGAACACAGTCATAAAATCCAGCGTATCGTCTCACAGATGCGCGAACTGAGCCGCTCTTCGACCGTTCGTGAAACCGTACGATGCTACAATCTGCTTAAAGATGCCTTAGGGACAATGGCCCATGCCATTAGCAAGGAAAAAGTAAAGGTGGTGGGCCATCTTAAGGCTGCTCACGACGTCGCTGTACTTAATCGAGATGAATTTACCCAAATCATCACAAATCTTATTCGAAATTCCATTCAAGCGATGGCACAAAATCCGGCACCTCCAGAAAATATTCTGACGATAGAAACTTCGAATGAAAAGCAGTGCCTCTATGTTGACATCATTGACAATGGCCCTGGAATTAGCGCTGAAAATCAATCGAAGATTTTTGAACAGGGTTTCACTACCAAGCCTCCTTCTGAAGGTACGGGTCTGGGATTGGCAATTTGTCGAAGGTACGCTCGCGCCTTCGGAGGGGAAGTTGAATTGCTCTTCAGTAAACCGGATGCACGCCAAACATGTTTCCGCGTGACCATTCCGCTTAAAACCGAGCCAACCATAGCACAGGCAGCTTAGTACACGATCATTCCGGAAGCTGACCCACCGACAAAGTCTTGTGCTCACTCCAGTTACCGAAGCTTCCATTCGCAAGCTTTGCACGCACTCGCCAAAAGAAATCCGCTGGAAGCTCCAATGTCAGCCGGTAGTAATGCTCAGCAATCACGGTGTTAGTTCGAATCAAAGAAAAATCAGGTATCTCCGAAAGTTGAAACTGATAGGAAACTGCGCGTTTCACTGGACTCCATTCAAAATGGACTAAGACAGTTTGTCCGTTACGATCGACATGATGAGATATCGTACGCGCAACCAGTGAATCAGCAACCTCTGACTCTGGGACCGGTGTACTCGCAATAGATCGCTTGGCTTCCGGCGAAGGTGTAGTGGCCACGGGGGAAGTCTCCGGCACTCTCGGTTTTTCACTTTCTTTTTTGGTCAGCTCAATGCTCGGAGTAGGAACAGTAAGGGGGGTAGGAACAGGAACCGCGCTCGGAAGGACACTCGCTTGAGGCACAGTGACCTGTGTTGGCGTATGTTCGGGACTGTTCACCACAACGGCTGGTTCTTTTTTTACAATATCTGAAGTTATCTTTGGGGTTGGTAGCTTTTGAGCGACAGGAACCTGCGAGCGCTTCGGCAATTCAGTGACTGATGACGGTCTCTTTTTGATTTGAACAATCAGATGATTTGAGAATGGATAATCAATAGCATCGCTTGAAAGAGCTTTGATTCGAGCATAATAAGTGCCTATTGGATAATGGCCGATTTCAATACGATTTCCTCGAATCGTGCGTTCCAAAACCAGATCTGAAAACCCGATATTTTTACTAAGTTGAAACTGATAACGTTCGACACTCGACATCTCGTCCCACTTTATCATTTTGCCACCGCTTTCTGAATCTTTCGTGACCGCGGAAAGCCGGTAAGCTGCCACCGTGAATGAGCGGTGTGCACTGACTTGGGTTTTCGAACGAAGGCGCCAAAAATAATGGCCGGTATCCAGAACCACCGTCACTGAACGACTGCGATCGGCAGGGTACTTAGCGAGAGAGCTAAAGTCGGACTTCCTATCGATTTCGATTTCCGTTGCCTGATCCCCCAACCAGCGGATTGTAATCGACTCATTGGGCGATATTGCCAGTTTGCTGCCTTCTCCAGGGAAGAGAGGTTCACAAACAAGTTCCACAGCGGTGGGAGAAACAGCGGCAGACGACGCCTCGGGAGTTTTTAGTTCTATGATCCGGGGCAATGTGCCCTGTGTTTCACCCTCCTTCAGAGATAGCGTTCTAGCTGGCTGCTCTGTATCCACCATGGCGAGCGAACCTTTTTTCACCATAAGCGATGGAACAGCAGAAAGGGAGGTTGGCGATGAAACAATCACTTCACTCTGAGGCTGAACTTCCACTTCATGTCGCGAAGTTCGAATCTTGATCGGCCGCGTGGTACTTTTTGTTGTGATAATTCCCTGGTCGATCTCCAGCTCAAAAACTCCCGATAACTTCGAGCCGTTATTTTTCATTGAAAAAGAAATCAATGTTTCCGGTTGGAGCTCAACCTCGCTTCCGCCTTGCAGTCTAATACGTGCTGTAGCATTGGCACCTGTCATTAAGGAATCATTCAAACGGACATCCTCGTTCTCTCCCATTGGATACCACGACAGGCTGTCAGGAGACCGATGTTTTAAAATATTTGTTTTCTGAAGAACAAAGCCTACGATTTGGGAGACTTTCGTATCCTGTTGCTCACTCCATGGAAGTTTTAGGTGAATAAGCCGCATTTGGTGCAACAAAAAGAAGACCTCGACGCCGAGCGCAACCATGACGATAAAAACGACAATCACCAGGCGAAAAGGAAAGGTGCGTCTTTTCATAACTTCAACCTATTAGCCCAAGAGCATCTCAGCTATGTAGTTTCTTTTTCCCAGCCGTAATAGTGGATTGCAGGCTGGCAGCCGCCGCCAAATTCTTCATTAACATGGCAATCGTCATGGGACCCACTCCGCCTGGAACCGGGGAAATGGCAGCTACCTTTTCCGAAACCTTTTCGAAATCAACATCTCCAACGAGCCGCTCTCCCTCCCTATGAATTCCCACGTCGATCACAGCCGCGCCTTCCTTCACAAACGAAGGCCCCACAAATTTTGCCTTATCCATTGCGACCACAAGGATATCGGCCGAACGGCACTCCTGCTCCAGACTCCGAGTTTTTGAATGGCAAAGCGTCACGGTGGCATTATGCATCAAAAGGCACTGAGCAAGGGGCTTACCAACAATTTCACTTCTCCCCACGACGACCGCTTTTGCCCCTTCAATCTGAATCTTGTAATGCTTGAGCATTTCCAGAATGCCAGCTGGAGTGCACGGGATAAAACGCGGCTCCCCATAGGCAAGACGGCCGGCATTGTCCGGATGCAGACCATCCACATCCTTCAGCGGGTTGATTTCCCACAAGACGGAATGTTTGGACAAATGTGAAGGCAGCGGAAGCTGGACGAGCATTCCATGGACATCACGATCCTCATTAAGCTGCCGGATTTTGGCCACCAGGTCTGACGCAGACACGGACTGAGGAAATACCAACGTCTCACTTCTTAACCCCAATGCCTCACACTTTTTTGCTTTGGCGCGCACGTACGTTTGAGAAGCCGCATTCTCACCGGCAACCAGAAACACCAGTTTGGGAATAAACGGCAGAAGCGATATTTCGAGAGAGAGATTGGAGTAAACGGCGTCGGCAACTTTTTTGCCTTCTAAAATCAATGGCATAGAGACTTAACATCGCAATCTCTGGAATCAGTGTCAAGGTTCCTACCAGAACCCTCCAACCTCTTATTTTTTTGGAACAATCACCTTGTGCCCCCGCTACCGCTTATGCTACTTCTTATGTGGCCTTTATCGTCTTCTCAAGGAGGAAAAACTTCATGAGCGACCCATTCAAGCCATACGTACCAGACGAAAAAATTATCCCAGAACTTACCTGGGCGCCTGTGGTGGTAGGCTGCTTGCTAGGCATTGTATTCGGAGCATCGTCGTTATACCTCGCTCTCAAAGTCGGTATGACAGTGAGTGCCTCTATTCCTGTAGCGGTGCTTTCGATAACCCTTTTTCGCCTTTTCACAAAAACGTTTGGGATGCGCTCTGCTACCATCCTGGAAAACAATATTACCCAGACTACTGGCTCAGCGGGTGAATCCATTGCTTTTGGCGTGGCCGTCACCATGCCAGCTTTGCTCATTTTGGGCTATGACATGGAGCTGGGACGGATCATGGTGGCAGCAGTACTTGGTGGGCTGCTGGGTATTCTAATGATGATCCCGCTTCGGTACGCACTGGTTGTTAAGACCCATGGGCAGCTCAAATTCCCGGAAGGAACCGCATGCGCCAAAGTGCTTATCGCCGGCGAAGAAGGCGGAACAACCGCTAAGGCAGTCTTCTTTGGACTTTTCGTGGGCTTCTTCTACAAATTTCTAAATGTCGGCCTGAAACTTTGGTACGATGTTCCGGAAAAAATTATTACTTGGTACAAGGGCTCAAGCATCGCAGCCGAGGTGTCACCGGAGTTATTGGGCGTTGGATACATTATCGGCCCCCGCGTCGCTGCCATCACCTGCGCGGGTGGTATTTTATCCTCCTGGGTGCTCGGTCCTGCGATTGTTCTTTTTGGTGAAGGGCTGACCACTCCACTGTTTCCAGCCACAAAGCTCATTTCACAAATGTCCGTTCATGAAGTTTGGCGTAATTACGTTTTGTATATTGGTGCTGGAGCCGTCGCAGCAGGAGGGCTGTTCAGTTTGCTGCAAAGCTTGCCGACGATTATCCATTCAGCGCGAGCGGGCCTTTCGGGCGTTGCTAAAGCGGGCCTGGGAAAGGGAACTCGGCGAACCGAACGTGATATTTCTATGAAAGTTGTGTTGGGTGGTTCCCTCCTCCTCGTAATACTCATTTGGCTTTACCCGCCCCTCAAAATGAATTTCATTGGTGCGCTACTGATTGTCGTTTTGGGCTTTCTTTTTGTAACGGTGAGTTCGCGAATAACAGGAGAAATTGGTAGCTCGTCCAATCCAGTATCAGGAATGACAGTGGCCACCTTACTCGCTACAAGTCTCATTTTTTTGGGACTCGGTTGGATAGGGCCGGAGTATCGAGTGGCTGCTCTTTGTGTGGCAGCGGTCGCGTGTGTGGCCATCTCCAACGGCGGCACAACGGCGCAGGATCTTAAAGCCGGGTTTCTGGTTGGCGCAACCCCGAAAGCGCAGCAGATCGCCATTCTCTGTGGGGCATTGACTTCGGCAATCGTCATTGGTTTCACGCTTGAGGTTCTCAACACGGCTTCAACCGTCTACTCGAAAAAAGCCATTCCTGGAGAGGTTCATGTTCCTTCCGTTGAAAACTTAACGAAAATGGAAAAGGTTGGAGGACCGGAGAGTGCCACGGATACCAATCTTTATCACGTGCTGCAACTCCCCGAGACACCCAAAGAGGGACCGCTATCCAAATTACTTCCCGGTAAATACCTCGTCGATAATTCGGGCAAGGTACAGTATTTGGTTGATCCCGGAATCAATGGCATCCTCAAGACTCGGGACGATGGCTCTTCCGTGCAAAAATACGAAGCGCCAAAAGCTCGCCTGATGTCGCTGATTATCGACGGGATTTTGGCCCAGAAATTACCGTGGGGTCTCGTACTGCTTGGTGTGGCTATTGCGATTGTTTGCGAAATGTGTGCAGTCTCTGCCCTGCCATTTGCCGTAGGAGTTTATCTGCCCTTGTCGACCACGATGCCACTTCTCATTGGAGGGATGATTCGCCTTTATGTCGACAAAGCCCGCGCTCGAAAAAACAAAAGAGAAGAGGAAACAGATTCGAGTCCTGGCGTGCTATTTTCCTCTGGGCTTATTGCGGGCGGAGCGATTACCGGTATTGCACTTGCCATCCTATCCATTAAAGAAGGATGGATATCGTCGATTGATCTGAGTGGTCTGATGCCCGCAGTATCAACGAACAATTGGACCGCGGTCATCTCCTTTGCTGTGTTAGGTCTACTGCTGGCTGGCGTTGGAAGGGGCAAACTGAACAAGGCTTAACCAAAAGCAGCGAGCCCTTCGGATCCTTTGCTTAGGAGGCAGGATGAATCCTTCACAATATGCCCAGTCCCATTTTGACGATTTTATTGACGAATTGAAGCGGCTGGTTCGCGTCCCTTCTATCAGCTTTCCAGGTTTTCCCAAAGAAGAAATGGACCGCTCAGCCCAAGCGGTGGCAGCCCTATTGCGTGAGAGCGGACTTGAGAATGTTCAGGTACTGTTGTTTGAGGGAGGCAATCCTTACGTTTATGGCGATTGGTTGCACGCTGAAGGAAAACCCACCCTTGTGCTCTATGCACACCATGATGTGCAACCAGTGGGCCGCGAAGAGCTATGGCAATCAAAACCATTTGAGCCCGAAGAACGAAACGGAAGGCTCTATGGCCGGGGAGCTGCCGATGACAAGGCCGGCATTATTGTTCACACGAGCGCCATTAGCTCCTATCTGCGCACGATGGGCAAACTCCCGGTGAATGTAAAAGTGATCATTGAGGGTGAGGAGGAAGTGGGCTCAAGCAATCTCATCCCCTTCTTACAGAAATACAGTCAAAAACTTGCCGGAGATGTGATTGTCATTACGGATTCGGGTAATTTCGATACCGGTGTTCCCACCATTACGACGAGTTTACGTGGTCACATTGCTCTTGAGGTGGAAGTAAAAGTAATGAAAGGTTCTCTTCATTCCGGTACATGGGGAGGCCCCATCCCTGATCCAGTGATGGCCCTATCCAAAATGATTGCAACACTCGTCGATAAAGAGGGGAGAGTGGCTATCCCAGGGTTTTACGATGATCTCCGTCCGCTAAACGAGGTCGAAAAACAAAGCATGCAGTTACTGGGGTATTCTGATGAAATCTTCAGAAAGCAGGCTGGCCTTTTCCCAGGGGTACAACTTCTCGGTGGAGACATCAATCCATGGCTCAAGAAAACACGACTGCCCTCCATCGCAATCTATGCTTTTCAGGCGAGTTCACGAAAAAACGCTGGCAACATTGTCAATGATTCGGCCTGGTGCAAAATAGGCATCCGCATTGTTCCTGATATGGACCCCAAGAAGGTAATGAAGCAACTGCAGGACTTTCTGTTGAAGCAAGTGCCCTGGGGTGTCCACGTTGATCTGAAACCATTATCGGCGGACACCTGGTGGATGACCGATCCGCAGGGTCCCGTTTTCGAAAAAGCGCGCCGAGCGCTCACAAAAGCCTATGGCAAGCCAACCGTTGCCATTGGAGAAGGGGGCGCGATTCCATTTATCCGCCCATTTTCAGAGCTGTTGGGCGGAGCCCCAGCCCTTCTCATCGGGGTCGAAGATCCTTATACGAATGCCCACGCAGAAAATGAGAGCGTTCATCTGGGGGATCTTAAGAAAGCCATTCTCAGCGCCGTCTATTTGTATGAGGAATTGGGAGAGCAGTAAGGCGGCCCGAACAATCTTGAAAAGACAGGAATACCGCTCCGTGACAGTGGCCATAGCGCGTCATTCGTTGACACTCGTCTTTGCGAGCGGAGCGAAGCAATCCCATGGTTCGCTCTTTGTCGATGAGATTGCTTCGCTCCGCTCGCAACGACAGATGACCAGTTACAAAAGAAGAAACTACTGAATAGATGACTGGCCCTTCTCCCCATGCTACAGCTGGTTCCAATGGGTTGGGAAAAAGGCAGCGGTCTTTCTTTTGCAGTTTTGTGTTTCGTATTTGCAACACTTGCCCAAGGGTCGATCCACGGTAGTATCACTACATTTCTTGGAAAAAACCTAAGCCAAGACGACGATCAGGCATCCGTAACGTTTGAGCCCTCGGTTACCATCGGCACAAAAGATAACTTTACCCTGACTGCTTATTCTCTGATCAACAGGCCATTCAATGGCTTTGAAAATTTTTCAGTTCCGAAAACGGCGCTCTGGGCCACCCTCCCGATCATTACCGATGTGTTAGTGCTCCACCCTTCTGCAACCCTACTCGGTCTCGACGAATGGAAAGCTGAAGGATACATGGCCCGCTGGGGGGTTGGCGTGGAAACAGTCTGCACAAGAGCGCCTATTCGACTTTCTTTTCGTGTCACCCCCTTTATTCAAACAAACCAATTTTCACAAAGAAACGACGGAACCGATTTGCCACGCTATGGTTTTTCTGAACGACTGAACGCTATGGTCAGTTTTTGGCATATTGAACTGCTGGCGCGCCTGGTCATGGAACAGAGCTACACAGGAAATTGGAAGAATGACTATTCAATTTACGAGCACGCAGGCTATCGAATGAATGAACGGCTGCTCCTCGGAGTCAGCCATGAACTATTAAGCAGTGTGGTCGATCCCACAACCGGTTTTTACCGCGAATTCCGTGTCTTTGATTCCAGGGCTAGCCGGCTATCTGCTTTTCTGCAATGGGTGATTTGAAATGGGGGGAGAATTAATGTCGAAAACCCTTTTCTACGGTCTTACCCTTCTTGTCACTTTATGGATCAACGGTTGTGCCAACGAACGACCTGTTAAAAAAATTCCAGCTAACGGAAAACGGATTCTCAAGAACGAGTTCTCTGGAACTTTTCTTTTTCTTAAATCATTAGCTGACGTTAAGTACTCATCAGACATAGAAGGAGACGGGTTGGCGCCCGGTATTTATCTTGAGCAGGACAAATTGGTGCAATTCCAGATCAAAGAAACGAGCCTGGAAGTCGTTTCTATTGACCCATTGTTTCGAGATGAAAAAGCCGCAGAAAAAAATCGGCTACTGGCGAGTTTCCCAATAAGGCATGTCGATGTTTTGAGGAAGCAAAATGCGGACGGTCAGGATACGAATGAGGAGGAGGAAACGGAAACGCGAAGATCTTGGAAGGAACGCCAATACATTATTATCGATGTGACAAAAGATTCAGCAGATACGTTTAATGATAAACTCAAATCCGCGTCGCCACCAGCCGACATTGAAATGGATCCCGCCAACGGGGCGATCAATTTTGCCGTTGAGAAGACACTTCGAGACGACACTTCGATCGTTGAGCACTACAGCTGGCTAAGATTTTCGCCTTCCAGTACGTATCAGCAGAAATCGTATCCAACATTCCTTCAAACCAGGTTCGGTTTTTTTAAAACGACCTCCTATGAGTTCGATCAGTATGGCCGCATCACTAAGGATACACGCAAAGAATTTATTAACCGCTGGGATACCACAAAGAAAGTGGTTTACCATTTTTCAAAAGACTTTCCTGACCATCTCAAACCCGACGCTCATCGAGTTTTCCAAGTTTGGAACGATTCATTCCGCCAAAGTCTCGGACATGACCTCTTGGACTTGAGAGAAAATGAGGGGCAAACAGCTGGCGATCTTCGCTTTAACTTGCTGTACTACGATCCTTCAAACGCCCATCATAAACTTCTGGGCTATGGCCCAAGCGTCACAAACCCAAGGACAGGCGAAATCATAAAAGCCGATGTATTTCTCTATGGTGGAACCCTGAGAAAAGCATTATTCCGTGAAAGGCAATTGTTCCGTGAAAGGCAGCGGGCTACAGAAGCCAGTCCCCAGTTTTCTGGCTTATCATTGGATTCTATACTTTTGCCGCAGCCGGCCTATAAGGAACTGGTCAGCCAGAGTCTCGATTTTCCTGACCTGTCGCTTGTGTCCAACTCGTCCACTATCGGCAGTAAGGATGTCAACGACCGTTTAGACCTACCCCGGTTTCTGAAGGAAAATCGCGTCAGGTTACAGCAAACTCGTCGATGCATGACAGAGCTCTCCCCTGAACTGTGGGCACCTATCCGTAATCATCAGCAGACGCTTACGCTTTCGGATGAAGAACTGGAAAAAAGAATCTTCAAGCCGCTGCTGGCACATGAGCTGGGACATAATCTTGGCCTCAGACATAATTTTATGGGTTCTGTCGACGAAAAACATTATGGTAGCACCGGAAAAAGCTCCACTGTAATGGATTATGGCTTTTTTCGATCCCAAGAGCTCCTTGAACCTGGGCCCTATGACCGAGCAGCCATCCAAATTGCTTACGGCAAAAAAGACTACAACATTGAATCTTTTTCACTTATCCGTGATGAAAACTTTTACTATTGTTCGGATGAAAATCTGCTGGATGCCCGATCTCCATTTTGTCACCAATTCGATGACGGCTCAACAATGGAGCGTATTACCCACAGCATGGTTGAACGCTATTTAACAGGTTACCCATTTCTGAACCTGAAGGGCGACCTCGTTTTCTTTGACAAGAACGTGAGTGAGTACAGACGTCACATTCTTCTGCAGCTTCTTCCGCTGCGGCTTATGATAGACAGCTCAGATACCATTTCCACACTGTTACAAGAGTGGTTACAGGTAACCAGTACGAGCTCTCAGCCAAGCGCAAAAGAGACAACACTCTTGAGGGCGCTGTGGCTTATTCTTAGGCAAAGAATCGAAGCCGATCGCAGCTCCGAGTCCGGCAGTGTCGTTACCGTAGAGACCCCTGAAATCAAAGAAAGCCTTAGAATTGATCGAACAAAAGTTCTAGACGCCGGGTTAGAAGCGGAAGATTCAAGAAAATACGCCTTTTCTGCTCTTGCGTCGCTTGTTCGCAATGTCGCTGAAAAACCAGAGCTCGATCAAATCAATCCAATAACAGGAGAATTAGAGACTCGGGGTATTTTACTCGATGAAAGTATTGCACTCCAGCTTCTGGGGTCGCGAACGGTAGACCCATTGAAGGGTACTGCGTTCAACTTATGGGAAAATCATCACGAAGAACTATGCGAACTGATTATCGACGTCATCACTAATATCAAACGCATGGCAGACAGCAAATTCAGGCTTGGCGCTTATGATGCAAGTCTCAGAAACCTATTAGTCCAACTGGTCACCAGCGAGCTCGCCGCTCCGGGCAGTTCTTCCGGTGCCGAGGCGAAGCAGTTATTGCGTCTTGAAAAAGTCCTTCTGGCAATCGATCCAGACAAAAACACAATCGACCTATTGGATGACGCACGAAGAAAGAGTGTTGTGCTTAAACTCGAACTGGAAAAGGAAGAAACGGCTGAAGACAGAAAAAAGACAATTCAGGCAGAACTCTCCACCTTGAACCAAACGATTGACCTCGCCAACATTGCTTACATTCAGGCCGGCGAACATGTTTTAAAAGCCAAAATTAATCTTCGGGAACTCGGATTGAATAGTTTTTCGGCGGTGGGTGTTCTGATAAAAAATGTTCTCAACAAGCTGGAAAACCGGAGACTTTTCTTGCAGGGCTCCATGCGCTATTGGGAGCAAAAACTAACTGCGGAATCCGATCCGCTTAGAGCTGCAAAGATTGCGAACTCCATTTCCTCACTGCGGGAAGAGCTGGAGCGCGACGGCAAATATTTGAGTCAGGAGATTGAATTTCTAACGAGAATTTATGCCGCCCGATGAGCTGCCGTCGTGGGCGCAAAGTTGAGAGCGCTGCGAATGGTTTGTCCAAGCGGAGAAAAAATTGGAAATGAGGGAATCCCCTGACGGCATCGCGTGATAGCAGAGTCAAGCTCTTCGACATCCAGGCAAAAAGTCCCTATTCCCAACTCACCCCACTTACGAGCCAGTTCCACTTGTCCGTCGTTGGATTCCCCGTATCTTTTTTGCTTCGGAATAACCACACTTTTCTTCCGCATGTTGTACAACATCGATAACATTCCTGTACCCGCATGAGAAACCACCAGTTCTGCAGCACGCATGTGCCTTTCAAGTTCGGCGGGTCCTCCTACCCTGAAGTGAGGAAACGACGGAACACACACACCGCTTCCGATCTGACCCAAAAACTCGTAACGATCGGCCAGACGGCAGCATTGTTCTATCAGTGGATCAAAATGCCCAGTGGATACCACGATAAATATCATAGGACCCACCCCGCGTATTGAGCTTTTGGCCCGTACTTTGGCAAGAGGTCCTCCCACTGAACATAAAGTTTTTCGCAAATCGGATAAAGCATGCGGCCGGTGATGCTTCTGGAAACGACTTGGTTCATACATTCCACATGATAAATTTTCGCACCCAATAATCTTGCCCAATAGCAAAAGAACACTACGTTGGTGCCACCCAATGAGATCACCGCAGTTGGCCTAATTCTCAGGACATGGATGAACGTTACGAAAAACTGCGCAATCATCTTAAATGGATTTAACAAACGTTTTTTACCCAACCACGTGAATAGGTGCGGAACAGAAATGACTTCAGCCTTTTTGAAGCGATTACGTACTGAGTCGATGTCAGGACCATAGGTTGTCACGATGGCTTGAGGCTGAGTGTCCAGTTGATTGACGAGCATAAGGGCATTGTGCAGATGCCCCCCCCGATCGGTCGCAAGCACGTACATGCAGACAATTATCTCACCGAGACTGCTGATGAGCAATCAACCTACAGAGGAAATTCAAAATTTTTGTAGGAGCTCGACTTAAAACCCTGTGACTGAAAAAAAGCCTCTGCTGCAGAGTTGTAAGGTTCAAATTGAACCCACAGCGCCTTTGCACTCTGGGCCCGCGCAATCTCTATAATCTGCTCCATAATTGCTCGCCCGATTCCTGAGCGCCTTTTTCTGGACGCAACGTAGAGTTCATCAATATAAATGGTTAAGCCCCCTCTTTCCACTGCATGATAACGCGTGAGAATGACGTAACCCACTCGCTCGTCTCCGCGCTTAATGAAATAAGCGGTAGCAAGCATTTCATTGCGCATTAAACTCTTCACACCTTCTTCGATGTTTACAATAGAATCGTAGTCTTCATCTAAACGATAGAGCGCTTCGATGTATTCCTTAAGCGCCTCTGTTTCCGTTGAGTGAACCTTGACCAGCCGAATCTCTTCCACCACAGCCCCCTTCCCTGGAAAACCGGTTGATTTGAAAATATCAATGTCATGAAGCAAGCTACTTTTTCTCCTTGAAAAGAAGCCTTACACAGTCATCGATAGAAGACACTTTGATAAACTGCAAGCCGTTTTTTATTTCAGGCTCAACCTCTTTCAATTCACGAGCATTTTCAGACGGGAGAATGATTTGCTTCAGATGAGCTCTCTTAGCGGCGAGCAACTTCTCTTTTATTCCCCCAACCGGCAACACCCTCCCAGTCAATGTGATCTCACCCGTCATAGCGACCTTTGGATCCACCGCCCGATTGGTTACAAGCGAATACAAACTCACTGCCATAGTCACGCCAGCGGATGGCCCATCCTTGGGAGTCGCTCCTGCCGGGACATGCACATGCAAAACATGCTTATCAAAATAATCTTCCGGTAAACCCAGTTGTTGTCCCTTCTTCCGCACGTACGTATAGGCAATATTCGCGGATTCCTGCATGACCTCACCCAGTGATCCGGTCAACATGAACCCGCCCTTACCTCTCACAGCAACACTTTCTACAAATAGAATGTCACCGCCATACTGAGTCCACGCAAGACCCGTAGCGAGCCCGGGTACTGAATTTTGGAACCGCTGCTCAACCGAAAACGGAGGAATACCCAAATACTTTTCAATAAGGATTCGTGAGTCCACATTCACTTTTTGCGTTTTTCGCAAAGCCACTTTATGAGCAACTTTCCGACATATCCTTGCGATCTGTTTTTCAAGGGCTCGCACCCCTGATTCCCTTGCATAGTGGCTAATCAGGTAGGTCAACATGGGAGTGGAAATTCTAAGGTGGGACGGCTGAAGAGCATTTTTCCCCATTTGCTTTGGAAGCAGGTATTTCTGGGCAATGCGAAGTTTTTCGCTATCGGTGTAGCCAGGCAAATGGATAATCTCCATTCTGTCTCGCAATGCGGGGGGAATCGTATCCGTAGTGTTGGCAGTCGTAATAAATAGCACTTCCGAACAGTTGAACGGGATATCAATGTAATGATCGAGAAATTCCGGGTTTTGCTCAGGGTCCAGAAGTTCCAAGAGGCTTGAGGCTGGATCTCCGACGGAACTAAAACCCATTCCAATTTTGTCAATTTCATCAATGAGAAAAACTGGATTTTGGGTACCTACTCTCTTAAGGCCTTGGATCATCTTGCCGGGCATGGCTCCCACATAGGTTCTGCGATGCCCTTTAATCTCCGCCTCATCTCGCATGCCACCCACAGAAAAACGGAAAAATTTTCGTTCGAGTGCTCGGGCAATGGAACGTCCAAGACTCGTTTTTCCCGTCCCAGGCGGGCCAACGAAACACAGCATAGAACCTTTCGAAGTATTATTGAGCTTTCTCACGGCCAAGAATTCAAGAATTCTTTCCTTAACTTCTTTCAGACCATAATGATCTTGCTCGAGTATCTTGTGGGCTTTGCGAAGGTCATGATTCTCCGCAGAGCGACTGCCCCATGGAAGGCTGGTCACCCAATCCAGATAGTTAACGGAAACTGAGTACTCAGAGGACTGTTCAGAGATCGAGTTTAGCCTCTCAAGCTCTTCCTCTATGCGCTTGGCGGCTTCTTCCGACACTGCTTTGCTTTTAACGCGACCGCGAAAACGCTCGATGAGTCGGGTCTTCTCGTCCCCGGCTTTCCCCAACTCCCTTTGAATAATTTTCAGTTGCTCCTGCAGATAGAATTCTCTTTGATGAGTCGCGATCTTCTTGGTAATTTCTTCGTTAATCTGCTTTTGAATAGCCAGGACTTCTAACTCTTTGTGTAGGAGAGTTAACAGGCGCTGCAACCTGCCTTTTACATTGGCTATCGCCAGGAAATCCTGGTAGTCCTTCACCTCATGGATTAAAACTGAAGCCATGAAATCAGCCAGCTTTCCCGGCCCATCAACATTGACAAGCGCCACTTTAATTTCTTCAGAAATCAGTGGATTGTCTTTTGATAGTTGCTTGAATTGTGAAAGCGCATTTCGCAGTAAAGCCTCGAGCTCGATGTCCTTTGCCAACTCATCATAATGGTAACGTACGTTTGCCACCACGTGTGGCTCACGGCTGGCAATACCCAGAATCTCAAAGCGCTGAAGGCCTGCGAGTAAAACACTCACCTGGTTATCTGGAAGATTCATTTTCTTAAGAATTTTCGTTGCCACACCATAGCGATAAAATTCACTTTGCGCATCGGACTTATCTTTTTGAGTCTCGGTCTGGTCCATTGGCAAACTTGAAAAGGAAGTTGCTGGACCAGTGGCAGATGGCGTGGAGGAAGCGCGGGCAAATACAACACCCAAGTAACCCGCGCCTTCGGCAACATACTCCACGGTCTTAACCAGCCGTTCCGGAATGATGAACGGAATAATCATGCCAGGGAACATCGCCGTCAGGCTCACGGGCAACAAAAAAAGATTGGGTGGTAATAGATCAGAAACAGAAACAATTTCTGCGTTTCCAGGAGCAGATGTCGGATCCGCTTGCTTCGCTTTTGTCATTAGCAATAGATTAGGTGTCCTTGTGGAACAGTCAACCGGTTGGGGATGATATCAGACCCTACTTCTTTTTGTCTTCTGAAACACGCGGGCCACACACGTCCGCTGGCTCTCCCTTAGTGGGTTGGCTACTCTCTACCTTGCCACTTTTTGAGCTAATCTTAGGGCTAGAAGCCAGATGGTCCTTTTTGGGAGACGTAGATGTCGATGCAAACAAAAATCCGCAACACATCAACACAATCAGAGTCAAAACTCGGTAACGCATCACGAACCCTCCTACAAGGATGGACCTAGATACGGTCACACCACAGTACACAGAACAACTATTTGCAACCCGCGTACCAGATCCCTTTTCCATGCCCGTTCTGCTCTATTTGGCCAAAAAGTAAAGGCTATGATTGAGTGACGGATAACAAAGAACACTTCATGTGTACGGCATCCCCCTATGCACAAACCCAAAAACAGGCTAAACGACGGCATAACGTGCGGAACTTGTTCTGCAAAATATTGTAGAAAGGATAAACACTCCCTTGCCATTTGCCGGCACCGCGGCAGGCTGACACACGGGACCTCCAGTCCTCATCTTGACCGCTCCATGGGCACTCGATATCGTAGTGTGCTGTGGTTGGTGAATAGACGTAATAAAGGAGACACAATGGAAACTCTAGTACAGAAAAGCGCGCCAGAGTTCAAGCAGGTTGAAGCAATTTCCGGAGAGCAGTTTAAAACGGTATCGTTATCAGATTTTCGAGGAAAGTGGCTTTGCTTGTTTTTTTATCCTCTCGATTTTACTTTTGTCTGCCCAACAGAAATAACGGCTTTCGACGACCAATACAAGGCTTTCAAAGAACAGAACTGTGAGGTGTTAGGCTGCTCAGTGGATAGCAAGTTTTCCCACCTTGCCTGGGCAAAAACCCCTCGAAAAGAAGGCGGGATTGGAAAACTTCAGTTCGCTATTTTATCCGACATTAAAAAAGAGATTGCCCGAAGTTACGGAGTGCTCTTAGAGGATAAGGGCATCAGTCTACGTGGACTTTTCTTGATTAATCCGCAAGGAATCGTGCAATACCAGCTCGTGCATGATCTGGGCATAGGAAGAAATGTGGAAGAAGTACTCAGGGTACTACGGGCGCTCCAAGAAGTAGCAAAAAGTGGAGAGGTTTGTCCGGCAAACTGGCAACCGGGCAAAAAGACAATGAAACCCGACCCAACCGGTTCAAAAGAATTCTTTCATTCACAAGGATAAAAACTATTTCTTGCGCCAACCGCCTCCTCCACTCTTCTCGAGGTTGCGGACGTATTCGAGGAAGTTTTCTCGATTTTGCATTGTGTCGTGGTAACCGCGTCCACCCATTTGCCTTCGACCATGATGATGCGAGTGTGAGCGCTGGTTCGGCGAACCATGATGCGCCGGCTGCTGCGGTCTTCGTTCCCGTCCCGAATCTGCGCGTCTTTCCAAACTGGATGACAAAAGCTCGGCAACAAGCTGTTCAAACCCAACACGTTCTTGCCGAGACAAAATATCCAGCTTTCGGTACAGCGTTTGCGAGAGAGGAATGTCCAATCTATCTGGATACCTCCGATTATTCAGTGCTTCAGGCACCGGTTCGCCTCGTCTCTTTGCAATATCCAGATGATCTTTTATTAACTCCTTCAGTTCATTGATCGCTTCTTGTCGCGTCACCCCGGACGCTTTTAAGACAGGAAATTCAAGAGCAGTCGCAACAAACGTCCTTGTCGTCTTATCAAAACAGCTTTGGATAATGTATTCGTCGGTCCCATCCCTGACCACAGGAGGCTCTGAACGCTTAATGCTGTCTGCTGGTGTCTTTGGGGCAGGCACGGCCGGAGCCTTTTCGTCAGATATCCCAACTCCCGTATCGGAGTGGGCACTTGAGCTCTGGGGAGCATTCTGTTGGGATCTTGCAAGACTCGTCTCCGTCGGGACGCCCGGTTCTTCTCTTTCACTTGAAGAGACAGAAGGCATCTCTGCAGTGGCAGTGCTGGCCGATGAATCTTTTTCCTCTTCCCCAGGTTCCAACTCCTTGGGGCTCTTCGAATCGACTTGCCTCTTGCGGGTTCTTCTTTTCCTGTTCTCACCCAGCTGTTTTTTAGATTCCATTCTCTCCTC